>CAYSGP010000133.1:0-2963 GCA_964430095.1 uncultured Ignavibacteriaceae bacterium | reverse complement strand
CACGTGAACAGCAGCACCTGGTAAAAAAAATGGTTAATGAATTTCTGAATCGTTTCTTAATATTGCGAATCAAATATAACAGACCTTTAATCTATTTTGAACGAGGTGAGGAATGGAAGCTTTACAGATAAATTCGCTGCGCGACCAGCTGAATGTGCGCAAAGAAAGGCTTAATAATGCGCTTGAGCAGAGACCAGAGGATTCTAATCTTGTCGGCTTGCTTAAGCAGGTCGATAGTGCTCTTAATAAAATAGATCACGGGACTTACGGCATTTGCGAAGTTTGTCATGATGCCGTCGAAGAAGAGCGTCTTTTCATAGATCCGCTGGTGTCAGTCTGCCTGGGTTGTCTAGATGATGCCCAGCGCCATGCTCTTGAGAGCGATCTTGAATTTGCAGCAAAGATCCAGAGAAACCTCCTGCCGAAAAATAATCAATCGATAAGCGGCTGGGATTTCAGCTATCATTATAATCCAGCCGGACCGGTAAGCGGCGATTTCACCGATATCATTCCTTTAAATGATGATTCAGTAATTTTCATCATCGGCGATGTCTCTGGCAAAGGAATTTCAGCTTCATTGATGATGTCGCATCTTCATGGATTGATACATAGTCTTCTTTCATTCGGACTGCCGGTTAATGAACTGTTAAAAAAAGCCAGCCGGCTTTTTAACGAAAGTACAATTTATTCTAACTATGCAACGATAGTTATTGGAAAAGCTTATCCCGACGGTACAATCGAAGTTGCAGTAGCAGGACACAATCCTCCCCTTCTTGTAAAGAACGGCAGTGTTCAACAGATCACGGCAACCGGCATGCCGGTAGGGCTCTTTGCAGATGCCGAATACGGAGTAAATAAATTCCGCATGGATAAAGATGATACAATTCTTCTTTACACAGACGGCTTGACCGAATCTTCAATTAAGGAATCTACCGGTTCAAATAGTGAATACGGCGAACAGAGGGTAGTGGAGCAGCTTGCAAAAGTTAACGGCACGGCGACAAAGCATATAATTGATGAACTTATCCGGGATCATAAAACATGGCTGAAAGATTCCAAGCCTTCCGATGATGTAACAATACTCGTCGTAAAAAGGACAATGTAAGTCCTTCATTGCCTATTGTCATTCTGAAATCACGAAGTGGCCGAAGAATCCATACAAACATTGCTTCGAAATATTATCACTCACAATAGTGTCATCCAGTTCCCATTCAACCGGTATTTTCCATTGAATAATTTCATCGTAATGAAATAAATCATTTTTGCAGAATGTGTCAATCAATACTGTGAATGATTTGCGAAAACCTGGAATGTTATTATTAAGGAAGTTATGTGAAGGAAGAAAAGAAACAGCTAAACGTTTTAACGGTTTATCAAGACAAACAATGTGTTATAATTCCGGTAAACTGTTGAAACAGTTCCCAATTCTACAGTCATTCTTTATGATCACCTGACTGAAGGTTCTGTCTCCTTACTCCTGGCCTCCTCTATTCATTTTTCTTTGGTTCTTAGCTTTTTGAATATTGTAGATATTCAACTATTGTAACCAATGCATAAAAGTAAAATACCTCATCCTCGTAGAGGATGCACTATATTATTTTGGCTGCTGATATCACTAATAAATCTTCATGAAAATCTGTATTATTTGTATTCTGCTATAATGATTTTTGTTGATCCTCTACGAGGATCTTTCCCGGGTGAGAAGTATTTTTTTTTACAATAGTTTGAACATCTACGATGTTCCTTATTGTAAGCAGGTTAAAGAAAGTTTATACTCACAAATATGGATGAGGGATTTCGGATTTTACTTTCTTGTGTAAACCTGACTGAAGTTAGGTGTATGAGTGAAGAATAGAAGAAGCATAATCGTCTTAACGGTTTATGAGATAGCAGCAATGGTTTCTAATGCTAGTGAACTTAAATCGAAGCTCTTTTCAGGTAAACCCGTTTATACTGCCTGAAGCTGACAAGCTTTTTCTGATTTTCATCCCAAAGACCTAGAAGAATACTTTTCAAGCTTTTGCGAAGCGTTAATACAGCGGCATCATTCTGAAATTCAGGATTTTCTTTATGGCACTGCTCAAGCATATAATTGGGTATTCTCGGACTGAGGTGATGAATATGATGATAGCCGATGTTGCCTGTAAACCATTGCAGCACTTTAGGAAGCTTATAAAAAGAGCTCCCGCTTAATGCCGCACGGGTATAATTCCACTTTTCCCTACTCACCCAGTATGTATCCTCAAACTGGTGCTGAACGAAGAAAAGCCAGATTCCCGCAGAGGATGAAATCATTGTAACAGGAAGCTGAATAAGAAGGAATGCTTCCAGTCCGGCAAGCCAGATTAATACTCCCGTTAAAGCAAGGATAACAAGACTTGTCATATAAACACTGAGCCTGTACATTTTTAATCTTTTTTCCCGGGGATATGGAAACCTATGGATAATCAAAAATAGTATCGAAGGAATAATGATAAATAAAATAATAGGATTCCTGTAAAGCCGGTATTTAAGCTTTCCCCAGCGCGACTGCCGCATATATTCATTCACAGTCATTGTATAAATATCGCCTGTGCCGCGCTCCCCGAGATTGCCGGCGCTTGCATGGTGAATAGCATGCTTTTTTCTCCAGTAGTAATAAGGGGTAAGAGTAAATATGCTGCAGAATAGGCCGCATAAATCATTTGCGCGTTTTGAATTAAAGAAGGAGCCGTGGCCGCAGTCATGCTGAATGATAAAAACTCTTATCGAAAAACCTGCAGCCGGGAAGGCCAGCAGTAATGTTAAAAGATAGCTGAAATCAAGTACATACAGCATCAGGATCCAGATCAGCACAAAAGGAATAAACGAATTGCAAAGCTGCCAGACGCTTTTACCTGCGTGGGACTTTTGGTATTTAGATACAATATTTTTCCATACTTTCGGGCTGGATATAGAATCGGCTATGCTCATTATGCTGGGGT
>CAYSGP010000132.1:0-4369 GCA_964430095.1 uncultured Ignavibacteriaceae bacterium | reverse complement strand
ACAGAACAGTACAATTCGGTTTTGAGTACTCTTATTATGTTCAGTCCTATTTTACTCCTCAAAATCAATGGACATCAGCAAATGGAACTGCTGTCTCCGGTCTTGGCGAATTAACAAGCGGAGATATTAACAGAACACCATTGACAAATGCGAAACCTGGCCCGGTTGATATTTCAGGGGGCTTAGATGTTTTTGTCGCACCAAATCCGCATATATTGGATGATCCTTCCCGCAGCTTTGGTTTAAGCAGCGAGGGAGATATTGCATATAAAATCGAGTTTAGGAATCTTCCTGAAAAAGCTATAATAAAAATATTTAATTTATCAGGAGATTTAATAGCAACGCTGAATCATGGACCTGATCAGCAGGGCAACTTATCGGGAAGTAAAGAATGGTACCAGCGCTCTGATTCAGGCCTTCTTGTAGCACCCGGATTATATATTTATGTAGTTCAATCGGAAACCGAAGGATCGGCTGGTGCTCAAACTTTCGGCAAACTTATGATTGTCCGTTAAGATGAAAGACGGAGGATAAATTGAAAAAGGTTTTAATAATTGCGGCATTTTTTATTGGAATAAATCAAATTTCGTTTTCACAATTTAATAAGGCCGGAAGGACTACGTTTCAATTTTTGAAGATTGGAAATGGAGCACGTCAGGTTGCTTTAGGTGAGGCATCTATTGCCAGCGTTCGCGATGCTAATTCAATATTCTGGAATCCCGCAGCGATCACCGGAATAGAAGGCGCAGAAGCATCATTTAGTTATAACAGCTGGATTGCCGATTTAAAAGTTTTATCAGGTGTAATTGGGTATAACTTGGAAGGGATAGCAGCTATTGCTATTAATTACGTTTCTTTAGATTACGGCAATATACCTGAAGCAGGCGTTACAAGTATAAGCGGCGGAACCGATACACGCACAGGCAGCTTCTTCTCAGGGAGTGATCTTGCCCTTGGTTTTGGAATTGCCAGGTATTTTACAGATAAGCTTTCAATAGGTGTAAATATAAAATATATGAGGGAAGAGCTGTTTATTTATTCTTCATCTATTTGGGGGTTTGATGTCGGAAGCTTTTACGATACAGGTTGGAGGGGAGTAAGGCTTGCAATGAGCGCACAGAATTTTTCTACACAGGCAAGATTTTTGGAAACCAAGGAAGAAGAGCAGCAATCCTATGAAATTCCTCTTATTTACAGGTTAGGTGTTTCAATTGATATTATAGGAGGGAAAGAATTATTTCTGGGAGGAAACCCTGATCAGCATCTCGTTACTTTTAATGCAGATGCTATTCATACTAACGATTATAAAGAGAGACTTCATATGGGTATTGAATATAAATTTTATAATATCCTTTCTCTTCGGGGAGGTTACAGGCTTAACTATGAAGAAGGAAATCTTAGCTTAGGTGCAGGATTAAATTATGCCGTGAATAATTTTAGAATCCAGTTTGACTATGCCTATGTAAGTTATGATTTCCTTCAATCCCCGCATCGTTTTACTGTATCTTTAGGTTTTTAAAAGAATTTTCACCCATTACAAAAATTATTTATAAAATCCTGCCTTTTATCTTTTCAAAATAAATTCTAACAAAGGAATTGCTATGGCATTTTCTCAGAAATTGGTTAACGGTGAAAAATTAACTGAAGGGAATTTTAAGAATCCTCCGGAAGAGCTCGGCATCCTTCCGTTCTGGTTCTGGAACGGGGAGATGGATGAAAAGGAAATGGAATGGCAGATGCGCGAATATAAAAGCAAGGGCATTCCCGGATTCTTTATTCACGGCAGGTTTGGAGAAAAGATCGGCTATTTATCGGATACCTGGTTTGAACGTGTGAAATTCGCTGTCGAAAAAGCTAAAGAAATTGGGATAGATGCATGGGTCTATGATGAGATGAATTGGCCCAGCGGAACTGCAGAAAGACAGGTATTGAAAAAATTTCCTCATTTAAAACAGAAATACCTGGAGCTGGTTGCGCTCAATATCGACGGTCCCTTATTTACTTTCCTTGAAGCTACTGATGACAGGTACGTTAATACCGGGAATTCCAAACCGGTGGCTGCATTTGCGTGCACGGACAGCGAGTACAGAACTAAAATCAGAAAACTGATCGATCTTACTCCTAATTTATCTTTTAATAAAGTTATACCATGGGAAGCCCCTGAAGGCAGATGGCGGCTTCTTTATTTTCTTGAAAAAGAAGTTGATTACTATATAGACACAATGAATCCTGAATCAACAAACAGGTTTATTGAATTAACGCATGAGAGATATAAGAAAGCTGTCGGCAGGGATTTTGGAAGCATAGTCCCCGGATTCTACACCGATGAGCCTGCAATGCATTATTATCATGTGGGAATGCAGAATTACGTAATCCCATGGACCAGCCAGATGTTTAAAATCTTCAGGGAGAAAAGAGGATATGATTTAAAACCTTTTCTTCCTGCACTTTACCTGGATATCGGGGAAAAAACTGCAGGGATAAGATATGATTTCTGGAGAACTCTTACCGAGCAGTATTCGGAAACTTACTACAAGCGTTTAAGAGATTGGTGTGAACAAAACGGAGTTCTTTTTACGGGGCATCTTCTTTTTGAAGAATGGATCAGGCTTCATGCAAGATGCGAGGGAAATCTTTTTAAATATTTAAAGCATCTGCATATTACCGGAGTTGATCATCTTTATCCAAAAGTGGGATCTAAAAAAGAACCTGCCGAACACGTTGCATTAAAAATCGGAAGCTCTGCCGCGCATCATTTCGGAAGCACAAGACTCCTATGCGAATCAATGGGCGGGACTTACTGGGACTGCACTTTAGAGCGGATGAAGTGGATTGCAAACTGGGAGTATGTCCTCGGTGTAAATCTTTTTAATAATCACGGCTATCATTACTCGATTGAGGGAGAAAGAAAGAGAGATTGGCCTCCCTCCCAGTTTTATCATCATACTTGGTGGAAATATTATGATAAGTTTACGGAATATATGGCTCGCCTGGGTCATGTCCTTTCGGGCGGAAAACATGTTGCAAAAATTCTTTTCCTGTATCCGATAAATTCGGTTTGGGCAAACTATAAACCGCAGAAGAAAGATCCGGTAAGCAAAACAATTGAAAATAACTTTAATGAATTGACTGATACTCTGCTGAGACTGCATTTCGATTTTGATTATGCTGATGAAGATATTTTAATTGAATCGAAACTAAAAGGAAATAAAATTCAGATTAGAGATGAAGAGTACGAAATCTTAATTCTTCCTCCCGTTACTCATCTAAAAAAAGAAACCTTTGAAAAAATTAAAAAATTTATAGGGAACGGCGGAAAAATCATTGCAGATACTTTCCTGCCTTATGAATTTCTTGAAGCATCTAAAAACGGCGCCGTTAAAGAAGTGAAGCAGCTGTTCAAAGTTGATCCGGGTGATTTAATCAAAGAATTCGAAGGGAAGAAAAAACCTGCAAAGCTGAATATGAATTCGAGGAGCAATATTCATGTAATCAGGAGCAGGGGTTTAAGCATCGATCAGCGGAGTGAAATTCTCAGGGACATAATAAATGCCGTGTCGGTTCCGGATATAATAATTAATAATGAAGATATTTTTTATCTGCATAGGATTAAAGACGGGTTTGATATTTACTTCTTAGTAAATACTCGGCAGAAGAATGCCGGTAAAGTGGAAATATCATTTGAAAAGACCGGCAAGCCGGAATTATGGAACCCTAATACCGGGGAAATTATTCCAATTAATATTTATCAAATAAAGAAAGGCCGGTTAACTCTCGAACTTGATTTTCCGCCAAGCGAAGCGCACCTTGTGGTTATCAGGAATAAACATGATAAAACTTTCGTTTCGGAAAGCAATCTGATAATCGAAGAAATTAATTATAAGAAAATAACAGGTTACTCATTAAATAATAATGGGGAAGCTTTTATAAGAATTGAGAACGGAAAAACATCCAGGAGAATAAAAACAAAGGCAAAGAAAAATCTTCCTGAAATAAAACTCGGGAATGAATTTAAATTTTCCATCGAAGATTATAATGTCCTTTGCATTTCAAAATGGAAGATGAAAATGATGACGCAGGAAGAGAATGATAAAGATTTCAGCAGATTTGATTTTGATGACAGCAATTGGCTCAATGTGACAAACGGCGCATGGGAAATGCAGCTTCCGCAGGAAAGAGACGAAGAGGTTTATCCTGTTGAGCTATGGTACAGGACTTCATTTGAGGCCGAAGCTATTCCTCCTGATGCGCGTCTTTTAATCGACGGCTTCAGCGGGAAAGAATTTAAATTATTTTTGAACGGAAATGAAATAAAAAACAGAGGCATACGGAGCAGGCTCGATGCAGAGATCAGAGAAATAGATATTCA
>CAYSGP010000131.1:0-7269 GCA_964430095.1 uncultured Ignavibacteriaceae bacterium | reverse complement strand
TCGATGCAAGCCATTATAGGGATCATCCGGAACAAATTAAAGTCGGAATCGATTATAAAATTCTGAATGCTTTTTCCTTACGTGGAGGTTATACTTCAGGTACCTTCGAGCAAAACGGATTTTCATTTGGTGTGGGATTATCTCAATTCGGTTTTGCATTCGATTACTCTTATACTCCGTTCGGTATATTTGATAAAGTCCAAAGATTTACGGCTAGGTTTTCATTAGATGATATATTTTCTAAATAAATTTTTTATACCATATTTCTTATGGTCTTAAGGAGAGAAGTCATGAAAGTTCTTCATTATATAATTATTGCACTTGTATTGTTTACTTCAACAATAACAGTGATGTCCGGCTGCGAATATGATGTTGCCGAACCGCAATGGGAAGTAACAGCCTATACTCCTCCGGATACAATCCCGGTAATAAATTCAATTACTCCTTCCCAAGCAGTTCCTGGAACAAATCTCATTACCATCATCGGCGAAAATTTCGATTTGGTACCTAATACAAATATTAAATTGGAATATCGGGTTGGATTGCAATATCCAACGATTATCCCCGAAATTACAGAGAAAACCTCAACTTCAATAACAATCCGGCGTCCGGATTTAGTGACTGATTCCTGTTATGCAAAAGTATGGATGCAGGGCGGATTAGTGGAGAAATTTGGTCCTTACAAGATTGACCCGGTAAGGGAAGCATGGGGTTCTTTTTTGGAGAACCAGCAGCTGAATGCTTTGGCAGCAGACAATGCAGAAAATTTATATGTGGTGCAGGGCGCCGCTTCTCCATTCTCTATTGTTAAAATATCCGCTGCAGGAGAACGATCCATTCTCTCGGATTCGCTCCCTGCTCTACCGCCTGCAGCAGGCAATGCCCCCACGGATGCTGTAATCGGACCGGATGGAAATCTATATCTCCTTCGGGATAACAGACAGATCCAAAAGGTCAATTCGGTCTCAGGCGAAGCCGCTGTATGGCATCGGCTCTCCTCTAATTCGAGGCTGAGGTTTGGTGATTTTGATGCAAACGGTTATTTTTATACAGGCGGCCCCCGCACTGATCTTTGGATAATTGCTCCCGACAGCTCAAGCTCCGCTGCCGGTATATATAGTACTGCTTCAGCAGGCGGAGATTCTATCTGGAATGTGAAAGTATATGGAAACCAAGTTTATGTTGTGGTTGGGGGAGCTGCCGGACTCGCGATTTGGCGTCATTCAATTGTTTCACCGGGAACAGTGGGACCAAAAGAATTAGTACTCGATTTTACAGCTAGATTCGGCTACCGGCCGATTGAATCAATTGCAGTTTCCACCGATGGTAAAATCTTTATCGGTACAGATGCTCCGGCAGACCCGATCCTTGTTTTCGATCCGGCTTCAGACAACCTGGATTATTTTTATAAAAACATTCTCCCCCCTTACTGTAAATCTTTTAGCTGGGGAACAAGCGATTACTTATATATGATCAGCGGAAATGCAAATCCGGCACAAACCTGGGATTGTTTCCGGGTTGATATGGGTGCTAATAGTGCTCAATGATTACAATTTTAGTCACAGGGGTATGAATATGAAAAATAAAATTTCAAAATTGTTGCTGCCATTAATAGGACTCGGAGCATTAATCTGGTTTTTAATCAGAGTAATTCCAAAACCGAGCAGAGCTGCTTATCCATGCCAGCGTGCCGCTTTTCCGATTGCTTCAGGATTTATAATCTATCTGGCAAGCCTGGCTTCCGCAGTTTTTGCCGTAAATAGCGCAAAAAAATATTTGCGGACAAAACAATACTGGATTTCATTGATTTTTATGATTGGCGCGGTTATCACCGGCTCTGTTGTTTTTCAAGGAGACAGACAATTTTTATTTGCTAAATACCAAAATGCATTAGATGAACCGAATCAGCCTGTCGGAATAGGAAAAGGAATTTTTCCCGGCCGTGTAGTTTGGATCCGCGATTCTGCTGCCATAGACCAGCAGTGCTCAAACTCAAGCGGAGATTATTGGTGGATGGATACTAACACAGATCAAGCCGTAGTTAATGATATGGTCTCTAAGGCATTAAAATCACTAACCGGAGAAGGATCCGATGCCGAAGCTTGGGATGCAATTTTCAGATATTATAATCAGACTCATGCCAGAGGAGATAAAGGATACACCCAGGGGGAAAAAATTGTTATTAAACTTAATTTAAATAACGGACCTTCAGGAGAGAATCAAACCGATAGAGGCGATAATAGTATCGTTGATACATCGCCGCAAATTGTCTTCGCTGTTTTGGATCAGCTTATTAATGTGGCCGGTGTCGCACAAGCAGACATCGGATTCGGCGATCCGGGAAGAAATGTAGACAATATTTTTTGGAACAAGTTCCACTCTATTTTCCCCGAAGTTAAATATTGGGGCATTGACAACGGCAGAACCCCGATTCTTCAATCTGCTTTACCGGAATTATATCCAAGCGACGGCGGAATTGAAAATTATTTGCCTGCATGCTACCTGGAAGCTACCTATATGATAAATATACCGGTCTTTAAGCAGCATCACCGGGCAGGCATTTCCCTCACTTCCAAGAATCATTTCGGCACTTTTGTACCGTTTCTCGGAAACGCTTTTCCTCTTCATTACAGCCTGCCGTGCACTGAGGGAGATGGAGATGTCAACAACGGCGATTATAACCAGTACCGGATATTTGTAGATTTTATCGGACATAAAGATCTCGGAGGTAAAACCATATTATACTTAATTGACGGCCTATGGAGCTCGACAAATTACGGCGATCCTCCATGGAAATGGAGAACTGCTCCGTTCAATAACAGCTATCCTGCTTCAATATTTGCCTCTCAAGATCCTGTGGCTGTCGAATCCGTAGGTTTTGATTTCTTATTTAATGAATTTTATGTGGGCAATCCGAGCGGTAATGATTTTCCGCATTATTCCGGAGTGGATGATTTCCTTCATCAAGCAGCCGATTCCGTAAATTGGCCCCAGGATATTTTGTATGACCCCGAAGCAGACGGATCCTATCTCCCGAGAAGCATGGGTGTTCACGAACATTGGAATAATCCGGCAGATAAAAAATATTCTAAAAACCTCGGATCAGACAATGGGATCGAATTAGTCACCGAAACTTCAACTTCAGCAGAAGGAAATAAATATGATGGCGGACCGGCTGAATTTTATTTAGAAAATAATTTTCCCAATCCTTTTAATCCTTCAACAACCATTAAGTATACTGTTTCGGAACCGGCTGATTTAGATTTATCGATTTACAACTGCCAGGGTGAACATCTAAAAACTTTAGTCCATGGTTTTCACAGTACAGGAACTTACAAGGTTGTTTGGGATGGCCGAATAAAAGGTTTAAATGCATCATCCGGAGTATATCTTGCCAAGTTAGAGGTAGAAAAATCCGGCAATTTAATAACCCAAATCCGAAAAATGATGCTGATAAAATGAGCTTTTATAGCCGGAGTTAGTATACTCCATCAAACATAAAAGTACAAGATAAATATTGATTTAACTGAAGCTTCAGTTCTTCTAAGGGATTCAAATGAAAAAATTTATTTACTTCAAAACCATTACTATTTTATTAACTCTTTGCATTTACAATCAAGCATACTCTTTAAAAGAATTCATGCAGGCAGATACTGTCCTTGCTCCGAATATTTCTGAGATCCCTATTGTTAACGGCAGCGGTGCTGACCAATGCTGGCAGCATGTGCCCTGGCAAACTATTGATCAAGTATGGATTCCTTATGAAGATGTATTAGATTCGTTTGACTACACCGGTCGTTATAAGGCTGCATGGTCTGAGGCGGCAAATTTATTGTATTTTCTAGTGGAGATAACGGACGACAGTTTTGTCGATGGTTTTATTCCCGATGTTACAGCTGATATTTATAACTTCGATATAACCGAAATCTTTATTGACGAAGATGCTTCGGGCGGATTGCATATGTTTGATACTGATCAGCAGAATGCAGAAAATGCTTTTGCATACCATATGTATGCTCCGTTCCCTGATCCCGGCGAAGCGACTTCGGAACTTTTTGTTGACGACATGGCAGCCGGCGGCCGTCCGAATTATGCATCCCATTTTCCCGAGTTCTCAAAATATTGTGCGAGCGATACTTCTGTGGTTTTCGAATTTTCTTTAATAGTTTATAACGATACTTATACGGAAAACAATAAAGATGCTGCCAGAGTGCAATTAATTGTAAATAAAGTTATGGGGCTCTCTATTGCTTATTGCGATAATGATGACCCGGATGGTCAGCGTGATAATATGTACGGTTCGGTCTGGGAGCCTGATCCGGGTAATTTACATTGGCAGAATGCCGACTATTTTGGAAAAGTTAAACTGGTTCAGGACATCTCAACAGGCATACAAAACGAACAGACTGCTCAAATAAATTCAATTAAAGTTTATCCTAATCCTTCCTCATCATTTATTAACCTGCAATTGAATGATCATTACAACGGTGAAATCGGTATCAGAATTTATAATATCCTCGGTCAGGAAGTATTCAGGACTTCGGACATAAAGACAAGTAGATTTTTTAGTAAAAAAATTTACTTAAATAATTTATCGACGGGAATTTATTTTCTTCAAACTCAGATAGGAAAATTTAATTCTGCACGTAAATTTATAATTCATTAATTCATAAGTATTAGACGAAAATAATTTAATAATAAGGATTTTTATAAATCATTGAAGATCTTATTTAAATATGTTATTAAAACTATGCATCATATTCATCTTCGCCGGCTTTCTCTTAAATAATCTGTTTGCAGGAGAGATTAAAAAAGAGAAAGACGGGATTCTTTTAGAAATTAAGAAACAGAAAGATACTGATCCCCGATTATTAAAAATACAAGTATGCTCTGAAAATATAATCCGCGTAATAGCTTCCCCAAGTGACTCATTTTCAACCCGAAAAAGTTTAATGGTTAATAAAACAATATGGGAGCCGGCAGAGTGGACTCTAAAAGAAGCAGATAATTCAGTAGAGCTTATTACTTCAAAATTATCTGTTAAAATAGATAGACAAAACGGCGAGATTTCCTTCTTCAATGCTAAAGGTGAATTAATCCTGCATGAAAAAAATGGAGGAGGTAAAATAATTACGGCTGCTGATGTGATGGGAGAGAGCACTTTTCATATTCAGCAGCTCTTTAATTCCTTTGATGACGAATCGTTTTACGGATTAGGTGCACACCAGAATGATATATGGAATTATAAAGGACATGATGTTGATCTCTGGCAGTATAATATTATTGATGTAATACCTTTCCTCGTATCAAGCAGGAATTATGGTATCCTTTGGGATAATAATTCCCGGACTAAGTTTGGAGATATACGTGATTATCAGTCCATCTCATCGCTGAAGCTCTACAGCAAAGATGGGAAAGAAGGCGGACTTACGGCAGAGTATTTCAAAAATCCGGATTTTAGTTCTCTTTTTACTCAAAGGTCTGAATCCAGAATTGAGCATGAATTTATTGATAAAAATGATGCCTTTCCGGAAGGCTTTCAGCAGAATGTTTCTGCTGTCCGCTGGAGCGGTGAAATAGAAGCTGATAAACCGGGAATAAATAAATTCCGGCTCTACTGTTCGGGTTATACAAAGATGTGGATTGACGGAAAGCTTGTTGTTGATTCATGGAGACAAAACTGGCTGCCGTGGACACATATGGTTAATCTAAATATGGAACCGGGCAAGCGCTTCCCCATTAAAATTGAATGGATACATACCGGGGGATATATAGGGTTAAAATATCTTACGCCGGAAGATAAAATTTATCAAAATAATCTATCGCTCTATTCGGAGGCTGCTGATCAGATCGATTACTATTTTGTGTATGGCGAAAATATAGATGAGATAGTAAAAGGCTATAGGACAATTACCGGTAAAACACCAATGATGCCCAAATGGGCAATGGGTTTATGGCAATGCAGAGAACGTTACAGGACTCAGGATGAATTACTTGATGTTGTTAAAGAATTCCGGAGCCGTAAAATACCTCTCGATAATATAGTTCAGGACTGGTTTTACTGGAAAGAAGATCAATGGGGCAGCCATGAATTTGATCAGGAAAGATATCCGGATCCCGAAGGCATGGTGAATGAACTTCACAATGAACTCAATGCACACATTATGATTTCAGTTTGGCCGAAATTTTATGCAGGCACAAAACATTATAATGCATTTAAAGAAAACGGCTGGCTGTATATGCGCAATGTGGAAAAAGAACAAAGAGATTGGGTTGGTCCCGGATATTTATCGACGTTTTATGATCCTTACAGCCCTGGGGCCTGCTCTCTATACTGGAAGCAGATAAATGAAAAATTGTATTCGAAAGGATTGGATGCATGGTGGCTTGATTCAACGGAACCGGATCTTCAATCAAATCTTTCATTTGATGAATGGAGATTACGTATAGGTCCGACAGCCTTAGGAACATCTGCCCGTTATTTAAATACATATTCCTTAATGAACAGCAAATGTGTTTACGAAGGTCAGCGGAAAGTTAATCCTGATCGGAGAGTATTCATTCTTACCCGTTCCGCATTTGCAGGTCAGCAGAGATATGGTGCGGCTACATGGAGCGGTGATGTTGCTGCCCGCTGGTACGATTTAAAAACTCAAATCTCCGCAGGTTTAAATTTTTCAATATCAGGTATTCCATACTGGACTACCGATATAGGCGGTTTTGCGGTTGAACCCAGATTTGAGCGTCCTAACGAAACTGACCTGGAAGAATGGCGTGAACTCAATACCCGCTGGTTCCAGTTCGGCACTTTTTGCCCGTTATTCAGAGTACATGGACAATTCCCTTACCGCGAAATGTATAATATTGCGCCGGAAACTCATACCGCATATCAAACCCAGCTGGCTTATGATAAACTCCGTTACCGTTTGATGCCTTACATCTATTCGCTTTCCGGAATGGTTACTTTAAATGATTATACAATTATGCGTGCATTGGTAATGGATTTTGGAAACGATAAGAAAGCCCGATCCGCAGGAGATCAGTTTATGTTCGGGCCTGCATTGATGATAAACCCGATATACGAGTATAAAGCACGGACCCGGAAAGTTTACTTACCTGCAAATACGGGCTGGTATAATTTTCATACAGGAAAATATTTTGAAGGCGGCCAGACAATAGAAGCTGACGCCCCTTATTCAGATATCCCGGTTTTTGTAAAAGAAGGATCAATAATTCCCTGCGGCCCTGAGATCCAGTATGCGTCGGAAA
>CAYSGP010000130.1:0-6143 GCA_964430095.1 uncultured Ignavibacteriaceae bacterium | reverse complement strand
GTTCTTCAACGCGTTCAAAGGAGGTCGGCGTCCGGAAAGTCTTGGGCTCCAGTAAATCAAAATTGATCAAGCAGTTTTTAACTGAATCTATCATCTTAACATTTTTTGCTTTATTATCCGCAGTTGCGCTCGTTGAATTTTTCCTTCCTGCATTCAGCAATCTTGCCGGGAAAGATCTTAGGACAAATTATTTTAATAATTTTTTTACTATACCGGCGTTGATTTTCACAGTATTTATTGTAGGAATTATTGCGGGAGGCTACCCGGCATTTTTTCTTTCATCTTTTCAGCCTGTTAAAGTTTTAAAAGGTGCGCTTTCTAAAGGGAAAGGAAGCATGCTGAGAAATGGTTTAGTCATTTTTCAATTTGCGGTCACTATTGTTCTTTTTATCTGTACCTTGATAGTTTTCAATCAGATGAAGTTTATTCAAGAGAAGAATTTAGGTTTCACTAAG
Source organism: uncultured Ignavibacteriaceae bacterium (assembly GCA_964430095.1). Classification (GTDB taxonomy): domain Bacteria; phylum Bacteroidota; class Ignavibacteria; order Ignavibacteriales; family Ignavibacteriaceae; genus DATKLQ01. The sequence goes on along the minus strand of CAYSGP010000130.1, from coordinate 5,688 downwards.
GAGCACGTTCTTGTTGTTCAAAGAGCATGGGCTTTGGAGAGCCATTCGCAATCTTTTAAAGATGAACTCCTTCGGAACCCGGACATAATCAGCGCTTCAAATACCGAGAGCCTCCCGGGAAAGCTGTTCGGCCAATCGGTTTTTAGGCCGGAGGATTCACCGTTAAGTCAGCAGTACCCGCTGGCTATAATGTCTGCAGATTATGATTTTCCCAAAACATTAGGGCTTCGGCTCTCAAGCGGAAGATATTTTTCTAGAGAGAGTTCAACAGATACCACCGCAGTTATCCTTAATGAAAATGCAGTAAAGTTTATGGAATTAAAAGATCCCATTGGGAAAAGAATTGTTTTACCAAATCCCAATAATACACTTATGTTTACTGTTATCGGAATCTTAAAAGACTTCCATTATGAATCGCTGCATCAGCGAATAAGGCCCCTGGCAATTTTTTTAAATAATGGACAAACATCTTATTTGCCTATTAGGATGCGGCCAGGAAATATTTCCAAAACAGTTTCTTTCATAGAAGATCAATGGAGGAAATTTGTCCCTGGTAAACCGTTCGAGTATTACTTTCTTGATGAGGATTTCAATAAGCTTTATCAATCGGAGCAGAAAACCGGACAGATCTTTACATCATTTTCTGTCCTGGCAATTTTTATTGCATGTCTCGGGTTATTTGGTTTAACCGCTTTCACAGTTGAGAGAAGAATCAAGGAAATCGGCATCCGGAAGGTTCTCGGATCATCGATATCGGAAATAATATTTCTTATTTCTAAAGATTTTTTAAAGTGGGTTTTAATAGCTAACCTAATTGCCTGGCCTGCTGCGTACTACTTTATGAGTAAGTGGCTGGAAAATTTTGCTTACCGTACAGCTATTTCTTATTGGGCATTTATTATCTCGGCGTTTATTGCTTTAATAATTGCATTGCTTACCGTCAGTTCCCAAACTTTAAAAGCAGCAGCGGCAAACCCGGCTGAGTCTTTAAAGTATGAATAGCATGAAGAGAATTTTTGGATAAGAAAATTATTTTTGTAATTGCTATGACTTTTTATATGGATTGTTTTATTATCTGGGATTCCGAATTCTAAATAAATATCAGTTTGCTCTCAAACTATTTTTCTTGAAAATAAGATTCAAGACAAATATTTACAAAATATGACAACCGGATGACATTTCATTTATAATATTTATTTTCATTGGGATTTGGTAATTAATCTATAAAGGGAGAATCCAGCATGAAAAAATTATTGATATGTATTCCCATCCTAATAATATTATACGGCTGCGGCGGCAGTAATAATATCCAGTATCCGGAACCATCCAGCACTGCCAGGGATGGCAGCTTCTATTCTAAAGCGGGTACATATGAATTCGGATATAAAGAATATCTTGCTGACTTTGGAACTATTACCGTACCGGAAAACAGGAGTAACCCGGAATCAAGGCTCATTCATCTTCCCGTGATTCGAATTCATGCATGGAAGCAAAATCTGAATGAACCTCTGTTCGGATTTACAGGCGGTCCGGGAATGTCCAATATGTATTTCCATCCAATCGATTCACTGCTGTTTGATCATGATTTCGTAATGGTTGGTTATAGGGGAGTAGATGGATCATCTGTGCTTAATTTTCCTGAAGTTGAAGAAGTAATCGGGAACAGCGAAGAAGGTCTCTTAAGTGAGAGAACTATAAAGGAACTTGCAGAAGCCTGGACAGCAGGCGCAAGTAATTTGAAATCGTCGGGTGTAGATATAAACGGATATACAATCCCCCAAGTTGTTGAAGATTTCGAAACAGTGCGGGAAGCACTTAATTATGATCGCATAAATTTAATAAGTGAAAGTTACGGGACTAGGGTTGCATATATCTATGGAATAATGCACCCCGAAAGCATCCATCGCTCTGTAATGATTGGTGTTAATCCGCCGGGAGGTTTTATCTGGGATCCTGAAAAAACAGATGGGATTATAAAATATTATTCAAATTTGTGGGCAAAAGATTCGGTCATGTCTAAAAAGTGTCCTGACCTTACGGCAGCAATGAAGAAGGTTCTTAAAAACATGCCGGACAAATGGCTCTTCTTTTCGATTGATCCTGATAAGGTTAAATTGGCAACATTCGGCATGCTGTTTCACCGTAATACTGCGGCATTGGTATTTGATTCATATGTAGCGGCAGAACAGGGTGATTACAGCGGTCTCGCATTAATGTCTTTCGCCTTCGGTTATGTAATGCCGGAGCAAGTTTGGGGAGATTGTTTTGCAAAAGCAGTAAGTGCAGATCTTTACTACTGGGAGAAAAGCAATTTTACAAGCGAACCGGAAATATTAGGTTCGCCTTTTAACGATCTTTACTGGAAATCTCTCGAATATGGACATTTTTCTATTGAAATGATCCCGGATTCCCTGAGAGTCCCTTTAAAATCCGACGTTGAAACGCTGTTGTTAAGCGGTAATGTAGATGTTACAAATCCTCCGCAATGCGGAGCGGAGCTTCTTTCTTATTTGAAGAATGGAAAACAAATAATAATGTCCGAAGCCGGGCATGTTGGAGACATCAGGTATTTACAGCTGGATGCCACGAAAGGATTAATAGCCGATTATATCAATAAGGGAATTGCCGACACTTCCAAAATAAAATATGTCCCTATGAATTTTGAAGTCGGCTGGGGACTTACTGGAGTAGCAAAAGCGGCGTTATACACTGTAAGCGCAGTAGTCCTTTTATTAGCTGCCGGCGTATTATGGTGGGCTTTGTGAGAAATAAATAGAAGTTCAATCATCATTTTTCAAATTAGATATGACTTCTTTAAATATTATCAAAGACTTTAGATGATCCAGATTTAATCCTCTTTTAATTATTTCCAAGCAACTTTTATTAAGAAGCTTTAATTTTTAAAAAAGATTTTCAAATATTTTAAAATTAAGCCGGAATAGAAAAAGTAAATTTAAAATGAAAATAAAAAACCGGAAACTTCTAAAATTAATCACTGCATGCTTTATAACATCAACTATCTTACTTAATGCTCAAGATAGTACATCGATTTTCTGGGAAATAACAGGCAACGGACTTGAAAAACCTTCCTACCTGTACGGCTCAGTCCACCTGATCGCTCAATCCGATTTTTTTCTGCCCGACACTCTTGAAGACTTGTTAAAAACCTGCGAGCAGATTGTTCTTGAGGTTGACTTGGATGATCCCGAGCTCATGACTAAAACACAGCGATTAATGTTCATGCCCGATAAAAATATCAGGCAGCTGCTCGACGAAAATGAATATAAAACATTGGAGAAATTCTTCAAAGATTCTCTAGGTCTCCGGCTTGAACAGTTCGGCAAATTAAAACCGCTCTTTCTTACGCAGTTAATTATTCCTAAGATAATAAACGGACCCCTGGCTTCGTATGAATTGAAATTTGTTCAGATGGCAGCTGAATATAAGATTGAAGTAACCGGGCTTGAAACTATTGAAGAACAGATAAACTCGCTGGATAAAATTCCATACGATAAGCAGGCTGAGGTTGTTTTGGAAACGGTAAATGAATTCAATGAAAGCAGGGTGATTTATTCCCAATTAATTGATGCCTATAAAAAAATGGATTTAAACAATTTGTATGAGTTGTTGTTTAAAGTTTCGAAAGAACTTCAGGAATTTGAGCAGCTGTTATTAATTGATAGGAATAAAAAATGGGTTCCGAGGATTGAAAATATGATTAAAGAAAAATCATGCTTTATTGCGGCGGGAGCGCTTCACCTTGAAGGTGAAAAAGGCCTTGTGTCATTATTAAAATCAAAAGGATATAAACTAAAACCGATGTTAAAAACTGCGGGATAAGAATCTTATGAAGAAATTTATTTTGTTCTTGATATTTCTTAACATTTTCGGAATTATCTCGTTAGGTTGTTCGGATACGAACAATACTGTAGCATAAGCGTACGATTTTCTTCTATACCGGTGCCATCAATTCACCCTAATTCCATCTTTTATAAGGGCATGAAATTCGAATTATAAAACATTTCATCTCTTTCTTCATAAGCAGAGTCCTAAAAGCATTTTATAAAAATTTAATAAAACCTATTAAGTGCTTGTATTTCAAGAGAGGTTCTTTTGCTTAAAAATTACATCAAAATTGCTTTCGGAAATCTTTTAAAAAATAAATGCATGCTTACAGTAGGCTACCAAGCCGTTAAGGCAGCTAGGGCTAGTACTTTAAAGTCATTAAGATACGAGTAAGAAAAAAATACGAGCAGGTAAATAATGATAAAAAACTATATCAAAGTTGCACTGAGAAATCTTCTTAAATATAAAGGGTATTCCTTTATAAATATTTTTGGTCTTGCAATAGGGATAGCCTGCTGTTTATTAATTCTTCTGTATGTTCAGGATGAACTAAGTTTTGACAAGTACAATGAAAAAGCCGATAGGATTTACAGAGTAGCTTTGTACGGTTTACTCGGTACAAGTGAATTTAACGGTGCTGTTTCGACCCACCCTCTGGCAGAAACTTTGTTAAGAGATTATCCTGAAATTGAAGAAGCAGTAAGGATTCAGACTTTCGGCTTTCCTGTAATGAGATACAAGGATAAAGTTTTCAGCGAAGAAAGATTTTATTGGGCCGATTCAACATTCTTTAATGTTTTTACTGCAGAGTTTATTAAGGGGGATCCCAAAGCTGCGCTGCTTGAACCGAATACTGTTGTTATTACTGAATCAATGATGAAAAAGTATTTCGGCGAAGAAGATCCAATCGGGAAGATTATCAATTCAGATAACCGGCATGATTATCAGATAACCGGTGTAATAAAAGATTTTCCGAAAAATTCCCATTTTCATTTTGATTTTATCGGGTCTCTTTCATCGTATGAAGACAGTAAAAACACAATCTGGTTAAGTAATAATGTATACACGTATATTGTTTTACAAAAAGGATATGATCCCCGGGAATTTGAAAAAAAATTAGACGATGTAGTTAACAAATATGTTGCTCCGGAGGTCACTGAAGCTTTAGGAATACCTTTCAATGAGCTCATTTCCAAAGGAGCTAAATACGACTATTATCTCCAACCGTTAACGGATATTCACCTCCATTCCAACCTTGAGCATGAAATCGAACCCAATAGTAATATGGCTTATATTTATATTTTTTCAATTATTGCCGTTTCAATTCTTGCAATAGCATGTATTAATTTCATGAATCTTACCACAGCAAGGTCGTCGAACAGGTCTAAAGAAATAGGGATTAGAAAAACCCTAGGTTCTAACCGTCCGCAATTAATAAGGCAATTTTTAGTTGAAACAATTATTATGTCTTTCCTTGCAATAATTATTGCGATCATTCTCATCGAACTTCTTCTCCCTTCGTTTAATAATCTTATCTATAAACAGCTTGAATTAAACTACTTTAGAAAGTTTTACACAATACCTGTTCTAACAGTTCTTGCCTTGATTGTAGGAATTCTTGCCGGAATATATCCTGCCTTCTATCTTTCATCGTTTAATCCGGTAAGGATATTCAGGAAAGAAAAAATAAGAAGCACTAAATCCTGGTTAAGGAATTCACTTGTTATTTCTCAGTTTGCTATTTCTATAATTCTTTTTATAGGGACATTTGTTGTTTATACCCAGCTTGAATTTATCATGACTAAAAATTTAGGATATAACAAGGAACAAATATTAATTATT
>CAYSGP010000129.1:0-14926 GCA_964430095.1 uncultured Ignavibacteriaceae bacterium | reverse complement strand
GTAAAAAATTTTTGAGAAGATTTTTTTGCGGCAACTCCCTGTGCATTAGGATTTTGAGTTATTGATCTGAATCTTTCTTCTTTAACTTCGCTGCATTTAATTCCCTTTTTTTTTGATGCAATACGGATAACGTCGATTATTCCTCCCCGCTGCCCGTATAAAATAAAAACCTGCTCAATCTCCTCCCCTGAATTAATTGCTTCGAGCACAGGCTTGCGGCCGATGATTATGCTCATGACGGAGGCAGGATGCAGGATACTGGATGCTGGATGCTGGATGCTGGATGCCGGATACCGGATAGTGAATATCAGGAACATGAATTTGGTTGGTCAATTTTGAAGTATTTGTTTTCGACTTAGAGATCATTTGTAAATTCTTATTTTGGCCTTACGTTTTACATTTTACGTTTTACTTTTGACTTTTTACTTTTGACTTTTTCCCCGTTTGTTCCGGCGTGGGAACGAATTTCGTAAATTCTTTTTCCCTGTTAAAATAAATGATCCCAAGGGAACCGATAATAATCATACCGGCAGAAATAAGCTGCGCTTCGGTTAACCCGAATAAGATTTTCGGATTTAACCTGATAAATTCAATTGACAAGCGTTCAATACCGGCAAGCAAAAGATAAACCATAAACAATTTTCCGTTCGGCCAGTCTTTCTTTCTTAATTTCCATAAAATAAAAAATATTATAAACATTAAAAGAAATTCGTAAACGGGTGTTGGATGAAGTGGTGTATCGGGCGGTACTATACCTCCCGGATAATTTTTAGCTATGTCTGTCCCCCTGAACAAATTGGTAGGTGAAACTGTACCGTTTGAATAATCTGTTCCCCAAGGTAGATTTGTGGGAATGCCATAATCGCCGTCGCCGGCCAAATGACATCCGATTCTGCCGATTCCATAGGCAAGGGCAAGAGAAGGAGCGGTTAAATCAGCAACGACAAGGAAAGGGATATTCTTGTTTCTGACATATAACCAGATTGCTATTATTGAAAGAATTAACCCGCCGTAAAAAGTTAATCCTCCAGGATTAAATGCAACACCGGCAGGATCATTTAAAAACTCATCCCAATTTTCAAAAATAGAAAAGAGCTTGCTTCCGATTATTCCGAAGATTATTGCGAACAGAGTAATCTCAGTTGCAAAATTGGAGCTCAGTTTTCTTCTTTCGAACTCTTTGGTTAAGATAAAGCTGGCTATAATAAATGCAATGCCGAGCATTAATCCGAAGCTGTAAACCGTAAAGGGACCTATTTTGAAAAGTTCGGGATACATTATAAACCTTTTATAAATTTCATTAATTATTTAACGAACAAAGAAACAGCAGTTATATTGATATTGAATCAAGCTTATCAATGGGGAGGAGTTTTTGTTCTCCGCTGCTCATGTTTTTCAATGTATAACTGCCGGATTTATACTCATCACCTCCGATTATTAAAACGTTTTTTGCATTAAGCCTGTTTGCTTCACGCATCTGGGCTTTCACGCTTCTTTCAAGATAATCAAAATCAACACTGAGATTTTTCCTTCTCAGCAAAGATGCAACTTCAAATACTATGGAAGTAAGTTCTTTGTCGATCTTTATCAAATACAGATCAATCTTTTCCTCAGGAATAAGGAATGAATTTTCAGCTTCGCAGGCAAGCAGAATTCTTTCCATTCCTGCAGCAAAACCGACTCCCGGTACAGATTTACTTCCGAGCTGTTCGGCTAAAAGATCGTAACGGCCGCCTCCGCACAATGCATTCTGTGAACCCACTTTCCCACTGATGATTTCAAAAGTAGTTTTAGTATAATAATCCAATCCTCTAACCAGCTTCGGATCAATCTCAAATTTAATTCCGGCAGCAGTCAGCAGTTTTTTTACTTCCTCAAAATCATTTTTACTTTCCGGGTCAATATGGTCGATAAGCAGCGGTGCATCTTTAAGCATTTCCTGATCCGATTTCTCTTTGCTGTCGAAAATCCTGAGAATATTTTTCTCTATTCTTTTTCTGCTTTCTTCGGAAAGCTTATTTTTTTTAACTTCAAGAAATTTATAAAGAATTTTTTTATACTTCTCCCTTGAATCAGGTATACCCAAAGAATTTATTTTTATATTCAAATCCTTTAAGCCTGCTTCCCTGAGAATATGATAAGACATCTGGATCATTTCCGCATCCAGCAAAGGCGAACTGCTCCCCAATGCTTCCGCACCGAATTGATGAAATTCCCGTAAACGTCCGGCCTGGGGTTTTTCCTGGCGGTACATCGGAGCGATATAAAAAAGTTTTACAAGAGGCTGCTTGGAAGCTAGTGAATGCTCAATAAATGCACGCATAACGGATGCCGTCATTTCAGGTTTAAGCGTTAAGCTGGTTTTTCCCTTATCAAGGAAAGAATACATTTCCTTCCCTACGATATCGGTTTCTTCCCCAATTCCCCGGGAGAACAAAACCGTTTCTTCAAAAACCGGAGTTCTTATTTCCTTATAATTAAATCTGGCAAAAACAGATTCTATAATTTTTTCAAGGTATTTCCATTTTGGAATATCAGCGGGAAGAATATCTTTTGTGCCTGTTACTGCTTTAATCATTAGGAAAGGTAATTGAAAGATTTAAAAGATTGGAAAGATTGTCCCGCAGGACGGGATCCCGCTTTACGGGAAAAAATTGAAAAAATTGATTTGTTAAAAATTCATGCTTAATCTTTAAATTTTTTGATCTTTTATTTTTTAAATTCTTATACATCAAAGTAGTTTGATTCTTCTTTTCTGAAAATTTCAATAATCTCCTCCTTCGACTGGGCATTTATTAAACTTTTCCGGAATTCGTCTTTATTCATCATCCTGGAAATCCGGCTTAAAAGTTTTATATGAGTGCTGACCAGATTGTCCTTGCCCACCAAAAGAAATATCAAATTAACCGGCTGATTATCCAATGCCTCATATTCAACGGGATTATTAGATTTCCCGAATGCAGCTAGAATTTCACTTACAGCTCCTGTTTTTCCATGCGGAATAGCAAAACCTTTTCCTACTCCCGTAGACATTATTTTTTCTCTCTCCAAAACACATTCTCTGACTTTCTCGATATCCTTCACCCTCGGATCATTTTTAAAAAGATCCACCAGCTCATTAATTACTTCCTCTTTTGTGCTGCCTTTTAAATTTGCTATTACATTATCATTGGAAATTAGATCAACCAGCTTCATTAAATCCTGTTATTAATAGAATGAAAAAATTTGAATAAATTGTGAGGTTCAATTTAACAATAGCGGTTTTGTTAAGCAATTTTGATAAGGGCAAATTCCTCCAGCTCAGAACCTGATTATAAATTTTAATTTAAAAGGTTTGAATCCCAGGCGGGAACTATTTATTTGAGTAAAAGCATTTTTCTTACTTCAGTCCTGCTGCCCATCTGAAGTTTATAGTAATAAACGCCGCTTGGAAAATTAGTTCCGTCAAATTCCGTTTCATAGTCACCCGGAACTTTATTTTCATTAATCAGAGCTGCCACTTCATTCCCAAGCACATTGTAAATCTTTAATTCTACATGATAAACTCCGCTCACCAAATTTTCAACTGCTGGAATTGAATATGCGATTTTTGTCGTGGGATTGAACGGGTTAGGATAATTCTGCTCAAGGCTGAATTCATGAGGCGGAGAAAAATTTACTTCGACTATTTTAGAATAAGAAAAGTCTCCATCGTTATCTAGTTGCTTTAAACGATAAAAATATTTTCCGTATTCGGAAAAAGTATTATCATCATATAAATAATTTTTAATGGAATTACTGTTCCCGTTTCCTTTAACAAAAGCGATCCTTTCAAAATTAAGAGGATCTGACTTCGAATCCGGCTTTGCTCTGCTTCTTTCAATTTCAAAACCATAATTGTCGACTTCGGTTGCGGTCTGCCATTTCAATCGTATTAAATTCTTTATTAACGTTCCGGTAAAGGAAACGAGCTCAACCGGTAAAGCTGTTTGATCAATGGAAAAATCATCGATCGAGAGGCCGTCGTCGGTGCTACTGATGCCGGTTAAATTAAAATCAATCCATCTGATCCAGAATGTTTGGCCGTCTGCAATATTTAAATTGGTAATTGTAAAAACAATGTCTGCGCGGTTTGCGGGAAGATTTCCGTCCACAGCACCGCCGATTAACAATAAATTTTGACTTGCGAAATCGAGACTATCAATATCTGTCCATGTGCCTGAATTAAGGCTGGAAGCATCGGTGCTGATTTGAAAATCCAAACTATCTGCTCCTAGATTAAATCCTCTTCTCCACTGTTCCCCCGTGTAAGAAACCGGCAGCTGAGTTATTTCAGTTCCGGTGTTATTTATAAATTGAGCTCCGATCATGGATGTTAAATTATTGTCCCGAAGTGTTCCTAAGGAACGATCATTTCCGCCATCCGGACCAAAGCTGTAAGTATCACCTGAATTATCCGATCCTATTCCGGCACTATACAGTGTATCTGTATTATTCCCTTCTTCATTAAAAAACCATCCCGCGGGGACAGCTGCTGAAGTACCTGTATCAGTCAAAGAGTTAAAATCCTGAGTGTAATTGCCTATACCGGTTAAAGAGATCTGAGAATAAGCAGCGGCAGATAAAATCAAAAAGAAAACTGTAATTATTCTATTCATACTTTATCCTCTCCCTGCCTGATTTTTAAAACAACTAATCGAATATGATATATTAGAGAAGAAATGGCGCTTGAAATTAAAAATCTCAAACGCCATTTTTCTTTGGAGGGATTTTATTACAAGGGACAAAATAAATTTTTTTCTTTGTTTTATAAATCAGATCCCGGAAGATAGATTCCTGCTCAACTCAACTGAAGTTTAATTAGCTTCATCATTATCATAAATCATCGTTCTTATTTTTAATCAAACTTTACTTTTATCTTCCGGAATCAGTTCAATTTATTTTTACCATATAATCAAAGAATGAAATTCCAAGTTGCATGCCAGAGGTTCAAAATTTTGTGTATCAGATATCAAGTAAGGGAATAAAATCTTAAAACTAATCTTTCAATTTTAAATTGTAGTTTCCAACACAATTTCATAAAATTCATATTAAAGAATTCAAGGCGAACCGTGCATAAAATTCCTTCAGCATAAATATTTTTCATAGATTTTTTATCTGTGCGGAATAAGCTGAGCCCAGCTGTTATTAAAAAGTTGCCTCATGATGAACTTTAGCTTAATTTACTCTCAAATAAATAAGTAAAATTTTTTTAGCGGGAACTACAATGGATATTCAGGGAAAAACCGTTTTAATACTTGGGGGATTCGGGTTGGTTGGCAGCGCAGTCGCAAGAAAACTTGTTTCCGAAAATCCCGGGAAAATTATCATAACTTCATTGTATCTTTCCGATGCTGAGACCGCCGTTGCAAATCTTGAAAATGAATTTAAAGAAAAAGAGAAAGGTTTTTTTGCCGCGTGGGGCGGCGATATTTTTGTCAGGAACCAGTATAGAAACCACAGCCGTTCGGAAATTCTGTCGGACCCCGAGAAAAGAAAGATACTGATGAATGATATTGTTGAAGAACTTACAAACGAGGTTATCGAAAATTCTGCGATATATAGTTTGCTGAATGAATTTAAACCCACAATTATAATAGACTGCATCAATACCGCAACTGCAATTGCTTATCAGGATATTTATACTTCATGCAGAACAGTTTTAAATTCGATTAAGAATAAATCTACATACAATCAGCTGGTGGAGGATGTAGAAAATTTGATATGCACAATGTATGTTCCTCAGCTGATAAGACATATTCAGCTTCTCTATAATTCCATGAGCAGATGCGGTACAAGAATTTATGTCAAAATCGGCACAAGCGGAACAGGCGGAATGGGTCTTAATATTCCTTACACTCACAGCGAGGAAAAACCTTCAAGAGTTCTGCTTAGCAAATCTGCAATTGCAGGTGCTCACACCTTATTGTTGTTCCTGATGGGAAGAACACCCGAAGGACCGATAACAAAGGAAATAAAACCTACTGCAGCAATTGCATGGAAGAGGATAGAATTCGGCGAGATAAAAAGAAAAGGAAGACCGATTGAATTGAGCGACATATCTGTATCTGAGGCAATCCCATTAAGCGGAAAATTTATTATCTGCGACGATAAACAATACAGAACTTCAGGCGAAACTTTAAAATCGGTATTTATAGATACCGGAGAGAACGGAATTTTTTCTAAAGGAGAATTTGAAACAATTACTGCCCAAAAACAGATGGAGTTTGTAACGCCCGAAGAAATTGCGGAGGTGGTTATTTATGAAATTCGCGGAGGAAATACGGGGCACGATATAATTAATGCTCTGGATCATGCAACAATGGAACCTAGTTACCGGGCAGGATATATGCAGCATATGGCAGTCCAAAAATTATCTCAGCTTGAGAAAAAGAATAATATTCACTCCATTGCTTTTGAACTGCTTGGTCCACCCAGATTGTCAAAACTGCTCTTTGAAATTCACTTAATTTCCCTGTTCTGCAGAAATATGAAAGAAATTCTTATACTAAACCCTGATGAATTATCCGGGAAAGCTTTTCAAATTATCACAAATAATTCCAAACTAAGGAATGAAATTCTTTCCATAGGAATCCCGATACTGCTGCCCGAAGGAGATAAACTGCTTAGGGGAAGCATTATAAAAATACCTCCTTACAGGGGCGATAATGCTCTTGATATTACACCTGAAAATATAGAAAGATGGTCATCGGAAGGATGGCTGGATCTTCGTCCTGTCAATATGCTGAAGTGGCAGAAAAGAATTTCCGACTTAATGGATGAAGCCGAAAGTGTATCCGAAGATTCCAGCTCCATGCACGTAAGGACGAAAGATTTCTGGAATGATTTTGAAGAGATAAGCATAGGCAAAATATGCAGCTGGCTTTTCATCCACGAAGAAAAGGGATTGAGGATGAAGGCTTGAGCAAATATTTTTAAACCGAAATATTTTTCTTTACCTTCTGGTTTTTAATTTCGGTTTTGGTTTTGTAACAGGCTCCTCTTTATTCGCCGGCCATTCTGCAAGCTGGTTTGCAATAATAATTCTATACAATCCATTATCTGTTCCGATCCACATATTGCTGCCGTCGAAGTGCATGCAGAGAATTGTAGATGAATTAATTTCCGTATTATTTAAATCTATAGGAAGAACCTCACCGGTGATCCTATCAATTAAAGCAATTCCTTTACCGTATTCTTTCTTCCCTTTTTTATCAAACGAATATATTGAAGCCCAAATTTTATTTCCGGTTCTTTCAAAGCAGAAAATTCCGTTGGCGGGAAGCCCGTTCTGCTTTGATATTCTATCCCATCTAAGTTTCCTGTTAAAACGGTAGACTCCTCCGACATTAAAACCAGGCATCTGCGAGGTAATAAATTCATCCGTTCCAATCCAGACATTTTCCCTCTCAAAAAGAAAATCTGTTATGGATACGGCATCTCCTTCCTGGTTGAATCCTTTATTATTGCTTATGAAGGTCCATTGGTTTCCAACTTCTATTTTTTTATTCAAGATATGAACCCCGCCCTCGGTGCCGAACCATACGAGACTGTCGCCGTCAATCTCAACGGCTTTAAAGTTGTTTGTTTTCGGATCATTTCCTTTAGTAAGATCGAAGTCTGTAAAGCGCTGCTTGGAAACATCAAGCCGCGTTAGGTTTCTGAATCTTCCTATCCAGAGTACATTTTCTTTTTGATCATACTCCAAAGCTCTAATCCAATTACCGAATTCACCGCCCTGCGCAAATTTTCTTTTGCGCCATTTGTTTCTTTTTTTATCGTAAGTATATAAACCGTCAGTCGCCCCCGCCCATACAAAATCTTTACTAACGGCAATATTATAGAAAAGATCACTATCAAGATTTTCATTATTTGTAGAAAAGTTAAACCATTTATTATCATTTTTCGAAAAGCGGTAGATGCCCTGTCCCTGTGTAGCCACCCAAACATAATTCTCCTCTTCCTGGATTCCAGAAATGCTGGCATCTTCAAGGAGTTCTTCGGAGGCGGTTTGAGAATATCCGTATTGTAAATTGAGATAAAAAATTAAGAGGAGCAATAGTATTTTAAATGTCATTTCGAAATGTCAACACAAAGAGGAAAAAAATCAACTTAATAAATATGCAGTTGAATTAAAATGAAATATAACGGAGAAGTTTTATCTCCCTATTTGAATCAGTAGCTTTCTTCTGCAGCAGGAAATTTAGCCTGACGGACATCATCAATATAATTTTTTACTGCAGTTGTAATTCCTTCGGCTAACTGGGCATAGCGCCGTACGAATCTAGGATTAAAATCCATATTAAGCCCGAGTAAATCGGGAGTAACCAGAATTTGGCCGTCGCAATGTACACCTGCTCCGATCCCGATGGTGGGGATAGTTAAAGATTTAGTAATTTGTTGGGCAAGAGATGCAGGAATTTTTTCGAGCACTATTGAAAACGCACCGGCTTCTTCAATAATCTTAGCATCTTTTAAAATCTCATCCGCTTCTTCTTTATTCCTGCCGCGTTCACGGTAGCTGCCGAACTGATGAATGCTTTGCGGCGTTAAGCCCAAATGACCCATGACAGGAATTCCAGCCTGCGTAACTTTCCTGATTGTTTCCGCAACTCTTTCACCCCCTTCGAGCTTCACTCCGCTTGCTGATGTTTCTTTCATGATTCTTCCTGCATTTCGGAATCCCTCATCAACGCTTAGCTGGTAAGACATGAAGGGCAGGTCGACAACAACCATTGCGCGATCTACTCCTTTAATTACAGCCTTAGTATGATAGATCATTTCATCCATTGTTACGGGCAATGTTGTATCGTTTCCTTGGAAGACATTGCTTAGTGAATCCCCCACAAGTATTATTTCAATGCCTGTCTGATCAAGAAGCTTTGCAGAAATAAAATCATATGCGGTAAGTGCGGCGATTTTTATTCCTCTCTGCTTAAGTACAGAAAGAGCTTTTGTGGTAATTCTTTTAAATTTTGGTTCGGTATTCATATCATTTAAGATATTTTTATATTGCCCAAAGTTAGGTATTCAAAACCAAATTATCTTCTGCAACGAAATTAATGGCAAAATTAAAATAGGATTCGAATCCTTTCCGCAAAGATTCGGCAAGCGTATTATAGTCAATTTTCTGCTTTAAAATCTCCTTTAGATCGGTAGTCCTGTTATTTATCTCTTCTTCTATTTTTGGAACGGAGGTGCCTGAATTTTTTAAATAAGCAGCAATATTTTTATGAAATCCCCCGCATAATATTGAACCGTGCTGCAGTACGGAATTCTTTAACTTCCTTTGAGCGCTCCCGACCAGTTTTTTGCCCTTAAATTTTATTTCACTTTTTGCCGATGCAGCGAAACAAATTTCTCCCAGATCTCTTTTATAAAAACTGCTTAAATCAGATTCAGCATTTTCAAGCTGCGCGCCGGATAATCTCTGATCAAAAATTTGAAGTCCTTTCAGAAGGGCACAATTAATTTCATAATATAAATTTTTAAAGGAAAAATATTTATCAATTGGATAGATTACAGAATACGTTAATTCTTCGGAGTGAAGAATTGCCCTGCCGCCGGTAGGTCTTTTTACTATATCAATTCCATCTTCAGCAGCTTTTACATCATCAATAGAATTCAAATCCTGGTGGGCGCCGATAGAAATACAGTATGGTTTCCAGCGGTATAATCTGAAATATGCTTCATCAAGCCGGCAATTTTGAGCAAGCTGAATATCAATATTCATATTTGAACAACCGTCTTTAATACCGGTATTTAAATATTTCCAATTCACTTGCCGATAATTCCCCTTTTACTGCTGTTCAAGAACTCAATAACTTTTTTAACATACTGGTTTTCGCCGAATTCAGCAGATATTTTTTCTTTTGCCTGTGAGACATTTAAAGAGTTGTCATAAAGATATGAATAAACTTTTTTCAGGATTGATATATCCTCATTTGAAAAACCTCTCCTCCGCAGCCCGATTACATTTAGTCCGGAATATTTAAGAGGGTGATGACCGGCTAAAATATAAGGAGGCAGATCTTGTGTTACCCGGAATCCTCCGCCGGTCATTGAATGTGCTCCCACTTTACATAATTGATGCACCGGGGTTAATCCTCCGATTATAACGTAATCCTCGATAGTGCAATGGCCTCCTATCTGGACACCATTGGATAGAATTACATTATCCCCAACTGTACAGTCGTGCGCAACATGTGAATACGCCATTAAGAAACAATTTTTACCGACGCATGACTTTTTGGTTTCCTGTGTACCTTTATGGAGAGTTACAAATTCATGAATAACTGTATCGTCACCGACTTGAAAAATCGTTGGCTCACCGTTATAATGAAAGTCCTGAGGCACATGTGCAATGGAAGCGGATTGGCAGATTTTTACCCGGTTTCCAATTCGTGCTCCGTCATACAAGACTGCAAAAGGACCGATAGAACAATCATCTCCGATCTCCACATCATCATGAATTATTGCGTATTGAAATACCGTAATGTTTTTTCCCAGCCGGGCTTTAGGGCTTACGATTGCGGTAGGATGGATATTGTTCATATCATTTTCAAAGTATTTTTGGAAGAATAATATTCCCCTCTAAATTTCTTCTAAAGAGTTTTACTTGATCGGAAAATCAGCTATTCCCATTATTTTTTTGAACATCTCGGTCGACAACCCCCGCCATAAAGTCTGCTTCCGCAACAAGCTGATCATTTACTATGGCTTTCCCTTTCATAATGAATATTTTGCTTTTTCTACTAGTTAATTCCACTTCCAAAAAAAGCTGGTCGCCGGGAAGGACAGTTTTCCTAAACTTTGCATTATTTATCTGCATAAAATAAACAAGTTTTTCCTCATAATTCGGAAGTGAATTTAAAAGCAAAATACCGCCGGTCTGCGCCATTGCTTCAATAATCAGCACACCCGGCATTACCGGCTGCCCGGGGAAATGCCCCGGGAAAAAAGGTTCGTTTACTGAAACGGATTTTACACCGATTACTCTTTTATCAAGCTCTAGATGAATGATTTTGTCAACCATCAGGAATGGGTATCGATGAGGGAGAATTCTCTGAATGGCATTGATATCGAATACGATTCCTTCTTTTTTAACAAACTGGAATTTCTTTACAATCTTTTTCTGCTGATAAAGTTTTCTAACCTGTTTTGCAAATTCAACATTAGCTTTGTGACCCGGCCGTGCAGCTAATATTTGTGCTTTTATCGGTGCGCCGATTAATGCCAGATCTCCCATTAAATCCAAAAGCTTATGCCTGACAGGTTCGTTTTTAAATCTTAATTCTTTATTATTCAGAATTCCATTGTTCCCCAGGGATAATTTTTCTTTTATTCCGATTTTCTGCCTCATTTTCTCAAGCTCATCATCGGAAGAATTTCTATCTACAATAACAACGGCATTATTGATATCCCCGCCTTTGATCAAACCTACATTTGCCAGCGATTCTACTTCACTTAAAAAGCAGAAGGTTCTTGCCGGGGCAAATTCAGATTCAAATTCTTTTTCCATGTTAAACATACCGGTATGCTGGCTTCCCAGTGCAGGGTTCTGATAATCGACCATAACTGTGACGCGGTAGCCGTCCAATGGCAAGGCAACAATATCAATCTGCTTTTCTTCATCATGGTACATAACGGTTTCATTTATAATCAAATAATCTTTAGGCGCATCCTGTTCAACAAATCCTGCCTCCGTTAAAATTTTCACATAAGGAAGAGAGCTGCCGTCGCCGACAGGCGGTTCAATTCCGTCTAGTTCTATTACGATATTATCAATCTGCAGCCCGACAATCGCGGCGAGAACATGTTCTACCGTATGAACCTTGGCTTCCCCCATTCCTAAAGTAGTGCCTCTTGAAATATCCACCACATAATCGCTTGTAGCAGGTATCTCAGGATTTCCGCCGAGATCCATTCGTTTAAATCTTATGCCGTAATTTTCCGGGGCAGGTTTGAATGTGAGGCTGCAATCGGTGCCGGTATGAAGTCCAATCCCTGTTAATGAAACGGCTTTAGCAATGGTTCTTTGAAGTTCCAGCATCTAATCATCTCGTTTTTATTTGAATCAAATTGGTAGCTTAATAAAAATTGAGGCTGAAAAATAGCAAGATGAGAAGTGAAATACAATAAAGCAGATTTTTAAGATTAGCTCCTGGAATCCGGTAATGAATCATATTATTTCAGAAAATACCTTCATTAGCCGGACAATTTTTTTCTTTTCCATTTCAAATCTGTTTATTATTTTACATCTGAAGTTTACTTCATTCTGAACCTGACAGGAACCAAACTTTCCTTTAAATCATGAAAGGAGAAAAGGGTGAAAATTTCTGTATCCATTCTCGTATTAACAATAATTTATTTATTTCTTTACGGCTGCAGTGCGGACAATACCGTCAGCATAAAAGACTTCTCTCCGAAGGGAGAAGTTGCCAATCTTACTACATTCACCATAGAATTTTCGGAAAATCTAGCTCCGCTCGATAAACAAAATAAATGGCTGAGCGATCAGTTTATTATATTCGATCCTAAGATTGAAGGGAAATTCAAATGGCTTTCCGGCAACACATTAATTTTTTCTCCCGATTATCCGCTCGAGCCGATTCAATCATATAAAGCAGAAATAACTGACAAGGTTTTATTTAAAAGCAAATTATCACCGGACTTTGAAGATTACGAATTTCACACTCCCGATTTCGATGCCGTAAAAGCAGAATTTTTCTGGAGCCAGATCCCTAATCAATCATATAAAATCAGCATTAAAGGAAATTTATATTTTAATTATCCTGTAGATCCGGCCAAACTGAAAAAATTTCTTGAAGTAAGAAGAGACAACGAACCAAAAACCGATTTCCAGATAATGTCTGAAACACCTTCAGATATTATCGCAATAAATTTCGGGGAAATAAGTCAAACAAAAAAAGAGCAGGAATTATCTGTAAATATTAAAAATGGATTAATGTCAGTCGTTGGCAAAAAAGGATTAATTGATGACAGAAAATTTGAACAGGATCTCCCCCCCATAACCGATCTGGCAATAACATCGGTGACTTCCGGATTTGACGGAAACAACAGCTGGATTCTTATATACACAACCCAAACTGTAGATGATAAAAGGATAAAAGACTTTGTAAGCATAAAACCTGAGAAGGCTTTAAACTATTTTGTAAATGAAAATTCTTTCAGGATAGAAGGAAATTTTTCTGATGTTCAGTCCGCCGAACTAAAAATTAAAAAAGGACTTCCCGGACTTTACGGGGGTATACTAGACTTTGATTTTGAACAGGAAGTAATCTTTGTGAACCTGGATCCTTCCATTACTTTCAGAGATAAAAAGGGGATTTACCTAATGCGGACAGGCTTGAAAAACCTGGATGTAAATGCAGTTAATATTTCAGAAGCCGAAATAGAAGTTTCCCAAATATTCAAAAATAATATCCTGCATTTTCTAAATCAGAATGCCGGATATTATTACAACTATGACTATGAAGATGATTATTACCGCTACTACAGAGAATACCATGCGGGAAATTTCGGGAAGGAGCTGTATCGTGAGGATGTGAAATTAACAGAACGCAAAAATTGGCTGCAGAATTTCTCCGTAAACCTAGACAAAGCGCTGAATGTAAAATATAAAGGAATCTTTATAGTAAACGTCAGATCTGCAAAAGACAGATGGATTACAGATTCGAAAATTATATCTCTTTCGGACCTTGCGATTATAACAAAAACTGCCAATGATCAAATTACTGTTTTTGTTAATTCCATATCGGAAGCGGAACCGGTGCCGGATGTGCAAATAAACATTATATCATCCAACAACCAATCCATATTATCAGGCACTACAAACAGTGAAGGAATTATTCAGTTTAATGACATAAGAACCAAAACAGAAGGATTTACTCCGAGGCTGGTTACCGCCGAAAAAGAGGGCGATTTCAATTATATTGATCTTAATCAGACAATGATTGAGACTTCAAGATTTGATGTAGGAGGAGTTTATGAATATTCACCCGATTATAATACTTATATTTATTCCGAAAGAAACTTATACAGGCCGGGGGATAAAGTTAACCTTTCCGCAATTGTAAGAAATAAAACCATCAAAGTTGTCAATGAGATTCCGATAATTGTAAAGATAATTACGCCCACTGGAAAAACATTCGGTGAGTTTAAGAAGACATTGAATGATCAGGGTTCTTTTGAGCTAACTTTTGAAATGCCCGATTATACCCAGACCGGAGAATATGTAGCAGAAGTTTATTCGGGCCCCAAAGATCTGATTGGATCTTACAGATTTAGTGTTGAGGAATTCGTACCCGACAAAATCCGGGTAATGCTGAAAGGAAATAAGGAAGATGCATATCCCGGAGATGTTCTGTCCGTAGATATTAATGCAGAATTTTTATTCGGAGCAAAAGCATCAGGATTAAAATATGAAACAGCTTTTCAATACTCCCATCGATCCTTTTACAGCGAAAATTATCCGCAGTATGATTTCTCAAATTCTTCAGCCGATAATACAACTATTAAAAATATATTCAGAGACGGCACTCTGAACCAGGAGGGTTCTGCCGAGGTTAAGGATACACTTCCGGGTGAACTAACCAGCAAGGGAATAATTGTGGGCAATGCACATGTAAGCGTCTTTGATCTCACGGGACGTACTGTAAACAGGTTTCAGCAGTTTAAGATTTATCCTCAAAATTATTTTATAGGGATTAAGGCACCCGGATATTATTTCTCCACAAATGAAAATTTGAAATATAAAATTATTGCCGTAAACGAAAAGGATAAAGTGATCAGCAATTTTAATGCAAAAGCAACTCTGATCCGTTATGAATGGCAGTCAATCTTGAAAAAAGATAATTCGGGAAGATATTATTACGATTCCGACGAA
>CAYSGP010000128.1:0-12131 GCA_964430095.1 uncultured Ignavibacteriaceae bacterium | reverse complement strand
CAGTATTCCGAACCAGTCACTGCTTAGATTTTAACCCGCCTCTTAACTATATTTGTACCCCAAAAGAATAAAATATTTATGGATTTATTAGAAAAATTAGAAAAAATTAAAAACCGTTACGATCAAATTAATCAGCAGCTTTCGGATCCTGAATTAATGAATAACCGGGATAAAATTATTAGCCTTAGTAGGGAAAGAAGCGATCTTTCGGAGATTGTTCAGGTATATGAAAAGTATGCGGAAATAATAAAAAACATTGAAGGTAATAAAGAAATAATCACCACAAGCAGGGACAAAGAACTGGTAGAACTTGCAGAGAGTGAATTGAAGGATCTTGAGTTAAATAAAGAAAAACTTGAGGAAGAGATTAAAATTATACTTCTTCCCAAGGATCCGGATGATAATAAAGATGTAATTATGGAAATTAGAGCCGGAACGGGAGGTGAAGAGGCTGCTCTTTTCGCCGGTGATTTATTCAGAATGTATTCGCGTTATAGTGAAATTAAAGGATGGAAGAATGAATTAATTGATATCAGCGACACAGGTCTCGGAGGAATTAAAGAAGCAGTTTTCTCCATAAGCGGAGACAGTGTTTACAGCAATCTTAAATTTGAAAGCGGAGTACACCGTGTACAGCGCGTACCCGAAACTGAAGGGAGCGGAAGAGTGCATACTTCTGCCGCATCTGTAGCCGTGCTGCCGGAAGCTGAGGACGTCCAGGTGGAAATAAATCCAAATGATTTAAGAATTGATATATTCCGGTCCGGGGGTGCAGGCGGACAAAATGTAAATAAAGTTGAAACTGCAGTTAGAATAACACATATTCCAACGGGAATTGTAGTTCAATGCCAGGATGAAAGATCCCAATTGAAAAACAGGCAGAAGGCTATGAAAGTATTAAGAGCCAGGCTTTATGATCTAAAAATGAAGGAACAAACCGATAATATTTCTGCCCAAAGAAAGAATATGGTGGGAAGCGGCGACAGAAGCGATAAAATCAGGACGTATAATTATCCGCAAAACAGGGTTACCGATCATCGAATCGGATTAACACTTTACAATTTATCTAATATAATGGAGGGTAAAATTGATGAATTAATTGAACATCTTAAAATCGCGGACAGGACAGATAAACTGCAATCGAATATTCAGGAATGAGAAGGTTATTTAATCCTTTTCTGGTAATTATCAAAAAATTTCGTAAAAAATCCGAATACAAATCCCGCAGAGGCAATAAGTAAATCCACTTCATCAAATTGAAAAATTTCATTCCCGCTGATTAAATATCCCAAAGTTTCAAGAAAAAATACCGTAAAGAATAAGGTTAAAAACCAGGATAATCCTAACCTCGAAGGCAAAATAAATAAGTTAAACCATGTATTGCCTAAACTAAATTTTTTTTCTTTTATCCCTAAGTTATAAACACTAATGCTCTTCATGAGATCCTGCAGATGTTTTTTAAAATTGACTGCCTCTAACATATGAAAAGAGTATAAATGACTAAATGATAGTTATCACTGTCACATATTGGGAAGAATTTATTGTGTGTATTCGCAAGAAAAGAATTACTCTGCCTTAATGGTAATTAAGCTGATATCATCCTCAAATTTTCCAGCTGTAAAAGCTACAAAATCATTCCTTATGATATCAAGAGGTTCAACGGAAGGG
Source organism: uncultured Ignavibacteriaceae bacterium (assembly GCA_964430095.1). Classification (GTDB taxonomy): domain Bacteria; phylum Bacteroidota; class Ignavibacteria; order Ignavibacteriales; family Ignavibacteriaceae; genus DATKLQ01. Next base: position 10,463 of record CAYSGP010000128.1, on the reverse strand, counting down.
TTTATATTTTTAACAGATCTTAACAACTCATTTTTTCCAAACTGCTCCCCGCTTAAATTTCTAGACTCAATGATGCCGTCGCTTGCCAATATAATCACATCATCTTTATTTAATCTGACAAGAGAATCTTCATAGTTGCCTTCAGCGGTAAATCCTAAAAGCATTCCTTTTACGTAAATTTTATTTATTTCGCTTGAAAGAGAATTCTTATATAATATCGGAAGATCCCCGGCACCTCCATATAATAAATGTTTATTACTTCTGTTTAATAACATAATTGAAAGAGTTGCAAATACCTCGGAAATTTTTGCATCCTGATAAACAGCTTTATTAACCTGCTGCAGAATTTCTTTAGGAGTACAGTTTTTTAAAGACTGAAGAACAATTCTTATTGCACTTCTGACATACCCTGCATAGGCGAATGCAAAGTACCATGCGCCCCATTTTTTCCCCATTACATCCCCGAGAACAATCACAATATTATCTTCATTTATCTGAATAAAATCTATAAAATCGCCTCCCGGAATCCCTTGGAAAGGCTGATGCCAATGTTTTATCTGGAACCCTTCAAAAACAGGATCATTATCGGGTACAACTTTAACTCTTAAGGAATCGGCTGCCTGATGAAGTTCCGATACTATTTTTTCCTTTTCTTTTCCCAGGCTGTTAATTATAGCAGTAACTTTCGCAGCAACTACCTTTGGTCCGGAGGATTTAACAACATAGTCGGTGATCCCTAAATCAAACCCGGATAAAATATCTTCTTCTTCCCCTTTCCCTGTTAAAAAAATGAAGGGGACCGAACTAAGCTCCTTATCTTCAAGAACTGCTTTTCTAAATGTAAATCCATCCATTCCGGGCATTACTATGTCCGATATTATGATATCAGGAGCAGAAGATTTTGCTAATTTCAGGGCTTCCTCAGGATTATTAACCGCTTCACATTCAAAGCCCGATTTTTGCAGATTCATCTGGAAAATTTTAGAGCTGGTTATATCATCATCTACTAAAAGAATTTTTGTTTTATTGGAGCCGAACGATTTTTGAAGAGTTTTTTTGGCGCCGTAAATTTTATAAATGTCAGCTCTCCGAATCAGTGTTCTGACTTTCAGCAGCAGCTCGTTTACATCAAAAGGTTTTGTAATCAGGTCGTCTCCCCCGACTTCATGAGCATGGGATTTGTCTTCAAAGCTATTCTTGGCAGTTACGAAAACAAAAGGAATCAGGCGGTAATTTTCCTGTTCCCGTACCTTCTTACAGAATGTAAATCCATCCATCTCATCCATTGTCACGTCGCAGAGTACAAGGTCAACCGGATTGTTTAATAAATGATTGAACCCCTCTTTGCTTCCGCTGGCTTCTAGAACATTATAGCGGTCATTTCTAAGATGTCGGCTGACAAGCTTACGGATGGTTATATCATCATCTATTAGAAGAATTGTTTTGCTGTTATTTTCGATCATTAAACACCAATAAAAAACTTAAGGACAATATGAAACATTGAAAAATCAATTAAAACTTTTTACAGCCTCCTCTTTAGATTTGTAAGAATCAAAGACCCTGTTCATCCTGGTCAGCTCAAACATCGAATGAACAGCCGGCTGAAAGCCTACCAGCCTCAAATCTCCTCCAAGATTTGTAATCTTTTTAAGTGAAACGACCAAAGCACCTAAAAATGTGGAATCAATAAATTCGCATACCGAAAGATCGACAATTAATTTTTTATAACCTTTTTCAATATCTTCACCAAGTACACGCTTGAATTCATCTGCTTCTCTCATAGTTGCCCGTGTAAGGTCTACTACCTGCACTATTACGTCGCCATAATTCTCTTTAATAAAATCCATATTAATCCAAATTATTGCTGTTGATTCTAATTTTCTATTTTATATTTTTCCATCAATCTGTAAATAGTTGCTCTCCCGAGCTGCAGTTTTTTTGCCGCTTCAACTATATTACCTTTTGTAACATTTAGGGCATGCCTTATAGCTTCCTCCTTTAATTTTTCAAACGGAATGATAGTATCATCACTAAACAAAGGACCTGCATAGTCGATATTCATCATAGTGTCTGTTTCTCTCAAATGCGCCGGAAGTTCTTCCATATCTATTATTTCTCTATCTGAAATAATCATGCACCGTTCGATAGTATTTTCCATTTCCCGGATATTCCCGGGCCACGGATATTCATATATTAATTTAAGTCCGCGTTTGGAAAATCCTTTTATGTTTTTATTCAGCTTTTTATTAAAACTCTCCAGGAAATGCTGGGCTAAGACCAGTATATCACCTTTCCTATGTCTTAAAGGAGGAATAAAAATCGGGAAGGAATTCAATCTGTAGAATAGATCTTCGCGGAATTGTTTCAATTCGACAGCTTGTTTTAAATCCCTGTTTGTAGCGGAAATTATTCTTACATCGGTTTTAATTAATTCAATACCGCCTACTCTTTCAAATTCTTTTTCCTGGATAACCCTTAGCAGCTTTGCCTGCAGCAGCATTTCAAGTTCGCCGACTTCATCGAGAAATATGGTGCCTCCGTTTGCTATCTCAAATTTGCCAAGCTTTCTCTGGTGTGCACCCGTGAACGAACCTTTTTCATGCCCGAACAATTCGCTTTCAAGCAGCTCGCGTGGTATTGAGGCGCAATTGACAACCACAAACGGCTTATCTTTTCTTCGTCCGTTATAATGTATTGCTCTAGCAATTAATTCTTTTCCAGTTCCGCTTTCACCGTAAATTAATACGGTTATATCGTTATTTAAGACCTTTGTTACAAGTTTAAAAACTTCCTGCATTTTACCATCAGCAGAAATAATATTATCGAAGCTGTATTCTTTTTTTATTTCATCCTTAAGGTTCTGGACTTCTTTTAGAAGGTCATAATTTTTAATTGCATTTCTTAATGCCGGCTCCAGCTTCTGCAGATCAATCGGTTTTGCAAAATAATCAAATGCTCCCAGGCGCAGAGATTCTACAGCAACTTCAATACTGCCCTGAGCGGAAAGCATTATAACCGGCAGATCCTGATCCAGCTGCTTTATCCTTTTCAGTGTTTCCAGACCGTCTAAACCGGGGAGCATTATATCGAGCAGTACAATATCCGGTTTTAGATGGAGCTTTTTTAAAACATCTTCCCCGTTGGCAAATATTTCAACGTCATATTTCCACTTATCCTTTATCCAATAAGATAAAAGTTTTGAAATTGCCTGCTCATCATCAACGATAAAAACTAAATTATTCACAATTCTCCTCGAAACTTATTTTGTTGTTAATTTTTTAGGCAGTTTTAGAACGCTTTTCCCGGTTTTTCTATCCGCCATTTTTATTAATCAACAACTCTTTAGCAAAAATCAGACCTAAAGTGTTCCAATCCGATACTTGTCGAATGTTAAAAATGAAGAAATTCAAATAGTGAGTCTTTTTTTGGGAATTTTATCTAAATAACGAATATTATTTCCCATTTTAGAAAAGAGAATTCATCAAATGATTCGGAATAGGTCTTTGGGTAGATCTAAAAATTTATATAAAAGTTGCAAATCCGGAGAAAATCTTTCTTTATGTTTAACAAATTTACCTTTCAATAAAGCTACAATTAAGATTTTTTTCTTGTTTATAGTTCTAAATTCATCAAAAAAAACGGAGAAATCAATTTTATTCAATGTATTATTTTTTAATAAAATGCCTTTTTTACTATTTTGCAGTTGTTTGTAAATCCTAAAGCCGATTAAATAAACTAGTTCTTATCATGCAGGTTTTAAAAAGAGCAGCAACTGTTTCCATAATCATAAATATACTGTTATTCATCTTCAAGGGAATTGTCGGTATAATCTCCAATTCGATCGCAGTAATTACGGATGCGGTAAACTCTCTTACAGATGTCATATCATCGGCCGCAATTATGTTCAGTGTCAGAGTTTCATCAAAAAAGCCTGACAAAGAGCATCAGTTCGGCCATAGGGCAGCGGAGCCGATTGCTGTTTTTCTAATTGCTCTGTTCACCGGGGTGGTTGGATTTGAAGTAATTAAAGAAGCGGTACGCAGACTTATTTCCCCTGGGGTGGTCATTATAAGTGCTCCGGTCTATATTATTTTATTTTCTTCAATTATAATAAAATTAATAATGACAAGATATCAGTCCAGAATAGGCAAAAGCTACGACAGCCCGGGATTAAGAGCCAGCGGAGTGGATAGTTTAAATGATGTTTTAGCTTCCACTCTTTCTTTGATTGGCGTTCTCGGCGTTCAGTTCGGATTAATTTATCTGGATGGAGCGGCGGGAATACTTATTGCATTATTTATTTTTAACTCCGGATATAAAATTGCTAAAGAAAATATCGATTACCTGATGGGGAAATCTGCAGATGAAAATTTAACCCTTGAAATTGCAAACCAGGCAATGAAGATTAAAGGCATAAAAGGCTTTAATCATTTAAGAACATACTATATGGGTGATAAAGTCCATGTCGAAATACATGTGGAAGTAGATAAAGATTTATCGACCGATAAATCGCACGATATCGGCAATGATGTTAAATCCGTTATTGAAAAAATAGAGGGGATACAGAAGGCATTTGTTCATCTTGATCCGGTGTAAAAATATTTCTAATCAGTTCTTTATATTTTCCTTTTGGAGAGCTTCAAAATATTTCCTTATCAGAAATTCATAATCCTTCAGGTAACCTTCCCTAACAGTCCGGTTTAATTCATCCCGAAGCTTATTTTTCCCTTTCTCAGAAGATAGATTCAATTCTTCCGGAGATTCTCTTACTATATTTTCTCCGGTCTTTGATTCTCTTTTCTTTTCAAAATCGCGTTCATTTACAGAGCGCTGTGCATCCAGCATTCGGGAAAGGATCCTTTCCTGCTTCTGAATGAGCTCATCATCCAGCTTCTCGGTATTCATATCGGATACTACTTCTCGCATTTCATTCATTATCCGCTCAAGGTTTGAAGGTATTTTTTTAGAAATTCCCGATTCTCTTGCTTCTTTGTTAAGCTGCTGGATTGATTTTCTTATTAACTCCTGCTGCTGAGCAAACCGCTCAAGCTGCGCCTGCTGCTGCGGAGAAAGTTTTCCCTGCTGTCCCTGCTGAAGCATCTGAGTTAAATTATTAAGGTTCATCTGCTGCTGTGAAAGCATTTGAAGCTGCTGCATCAGCGACATCATGCCGCCCTGCCCGGAACCCTGCATCATTGCATCCATTGATCCTTTCATCAATGTTGCAGCTTCATTCAGAGATTCCATCGCATTCGCCTGGCTTTGCGAAGCCATTTCCCCGTTCCTGTTCTGCATTGCCTGAATTGACTTCATCATTTCCCTCTTTGCATCGCCCAGCGACTTTCCCATCTCCGGGGTAATTGCAAAAGTTTTCTGAGAAAGATCCGACATCTGCTTTAAAATATTTTCCAGATTTTTCTGGATGCTGCTCTGCTTTTCTGCATTTTCATTAAAAGAATTTGAATTATAATCCATATTCTTAGATTCTTTTTTTAAATCTTCTTCCTGGTTCGAAAGAGTTAAAATGTTATCCATTATTTTCATCATATCCGTGAAAGTCTGAAGCTGATTATTCCGCCTTATGGATTCCTGCAGCTGCTGAAGATTCTGATTCATTTCCTTTGCATTCCGGCTAAGCTGCTGCTGTTTCTGCATTGCAGACTGCATCTGGTTCTGCATTAAGTCTTGAGATGTTTCCTGCGATAGTTCGCTGTTTTCCTGTTTTTCAGATTGTTCGATTATTTTATCAAGCTCTTCCTTTGGCATATCCTTGAGTTCTTTCATTTTATCCGAAAGCTTTTTCATTTCATCATCTATCTTTTCAAATTCATTTGTTATTTCATTCTGTTTTTCTCCAAGCTTTTCCATTCCTTCCTGATCCAAATTATTCTGATTAGCCTTTTCCTGAAGTTCTTTTTGTTTTTCGGTTAGATTCTCCATTCTTTTAACCAGCTCATCCACTTTCTGCTCAATCTGAATTCTTTTCAGAAGATTTATTGTTCTTTCGATGCTTTTTTGAAATCTTTCTTCATCCATTTTAAAATTCTGCAGCGCATCCTGCGTCTGCTGGCGGTTCATCGACTGCAGCATCTTCTGCATCTGCTCCATTGCTTTCTTCATCTCTTCGCCGGTAAGCTGCTCCATCAGCTCCTGCAGTTCCATATATTTTTCAAGGGTTTCTTTGGAAAGGAGATTATTCTGCTGGAGATCCTGCTGCATTTTTTCGAGCTGCCTGCTTACATCATCGGTTTTCTGCTGCAGTTCTTCAAATTTATCCAATGACTCCTGAATTTTTTCTTTTTCTTCCCAGGTAAGTTCACGCTTATCCTTCTTCAAATCCTGATCAATATTTTCAAGATTTCTTTTTAATTCTTCCGCTTCTTTTAAGGTATTGGTTAAATCCTGTTCAGCCTGCGACTGTGTATCTTCAGCTTTTGCAAGTATTTCATCCAGTGACGGAACCCGGACAATAAATACTGAAGACTTGGCGGATTTAGGACCGCCGATATTATCATTATCAAAAATTTCCAGGTAGTAAGAAACTATATCTTCAACAGCAAGATTTAAAGGTGAAAGATTCCATACATAGGAGACATCAGTTTCCTTCAGCTTTTTATCAAATGAAATTTCAAGTGATTTAAAATCTTTTCCGGGGGCTTCATATTTTGAACTGCTGAGCCGGTAATGGAGCAGCAGCTTTAAGAAACCGTAATCGTCGGCTATTTTCAGGAATAAAGGAAGTCTATTGTCGTTTGCTAATGATACATTCCGGTTCGGTGAAATTACATCAATGGAAGGGAACAAATCGGGTAATGCTTTTATTGAATAAACAATAGGAGATAAATTCTGATTTCCCGCCTCGTCTGTAAGAACCATTTTATATTCCGAATCGCCTTTAATCCTGAACTTTCCGTTTGCCTTTTCACCAGCATTTGTTAAGGACAGGCTGCTGTTTTCTTTAATAGATCTTTGCATTATGGTATCTGAAAATACGAGCTCCGCTTTCCGCAGTTTTTTCGTAGAGCTGAGGTAAAGATTTACAATACTCCCCGTGAGCGCTGTGATATTTCCGTTTTCTTTTTGGTTTATTTGAGGAAGTTTTGAGTATGCCGGAGGAGTAACCATAATTTCAAACGTTTTTACTATAGGTCTGTCGATAACCTTAATATCGAATTCATTGCTTTTAATATTTTCTGCCTGGGCAAAGTATTTAAAGGAATTCCGGACGGCTTTTCTTTGATAATTATAATTTCCCAAGGAATCCGCATACAGGCGTTCAATCTTAAATCCGGTTTGATCATTATCTTTCAAAGCAAGGTTTATTTCAGACGGCACTTTTCCTTTTACTCTAACCAATATGGAAACATCTTCTCCCTTAGTAAGATGAAGATTCCCGGGTTCAATTATGAAATAAAATTTTGCCGGAGGGATAAATTCTTTATTAAAATTAATTAAACGGTTAGAGGCAGCATGGAGACCATGAACTGAAAAGATTATTATAGAAAATAATGAAGCAATAGCCGCGGTATAGATCAGCAGCTTTTTCCCTTTTTTAAAATCGACTATTGATTCGAATCTTATATCTTTGGACCGCTTATAAACCTCTATGAAAGCAGCGTCGATAAGTTTTTCCGAATAGAAAGTATTTGATTCCTTTCGAGAAACAAGCTGCATTGCATTCAATAAATCATCTTTAATTTCCGGGAAACTTTTGCCGACATGATCAGCGGCCAGGTAGTAATTCGGACTGCTTAAAATATTCAGATACCTGCACATCGGAATAATAAATAAAAAAACGCCGGCACCGATTGAAATTAAAAGGAAGATAAAAAAGAATATCATTCTAACTGCGGAGTTAAAATGACCAATCAGCTCCAATAAAGTAAATGTAAAGAATGCTGAAAGTGCAATAATAAATGCAGTCTGAATTCCGATAAATATGAAGGAAGCATTTTCATACCTCTTCAGGATATCCAGCTTTTTTATTATTTCCTTATAGTACCCGGATTCTATGATCATATCAACTATAAAATACTAAAAATCTTGAAAGCTCCTTTAACTTATTGAAAAGGCTGCGCAAGCAGAGGGATAAACAGGAGCAGAATAAATATAATTACTATTTTCTTCATAGACAGGCCAATATATTTACGGAAGAAATGAATATCAATGTAGAAGAGACATTACAGTCTGGTCTGTTCGCTGACAAATTTAAACAGCTCACAAAAATGTCCGCTTTTTTTATAAATGAAGTGAAATGAAAATCCAGGATTTTTATTTCAATAAAAGAAGTTTCTGCATAGATAAAATATTACCGCCGCCTGATAAAACGGCAAAATAAATTCCGTTTCCGGCTTGAAAATTATTTTGATTTGTTCCATTCCAATTTAATGATCCTCTGCCTCTCAGGTTTTCAAAATTTTTTATTAATTCACCGGTTATAGAAAATATTTTAAGTGATGAAGATGAATTCAAAAGTGTGTTGTATTCAATTCTGCACGAGGGATTGAATGGGTTTGGATGTGCTTTTAAGTAGAATTCTTCCGGTATAATATTTTGTTCTGCTACTCCTACCGGACCTGTTTCCAGCACGAAATGGCAAACGGAACCGGCAGGCAAATGATACGCAAAGTTATTATTTGAAATATCCGTGACAGGATTTATTTCTGTTATTTCCGGACTGCTGCCGTCCAGTTCCCAAACTCTTCCGCTCAAAATCTGTTTATCCGATGAAACAGAAAAATTTCCTAGTAAACTTTCATTAAATTTTTTATTTATTACAATCAGATGAATTTCATTTGTTCCATCTTTAATTGAACCGTAAACTGAAGAATTAACACTATCGCTTGTGAAGGAGTGAAGACTGAGATCTCCAAAAGATGAATTATTCCCGTCATAATTTCTATACATTTTATAAGCAGCAGAGATATAGTCCGATGGAGAATTTAATTCCCAGAATGAGCTGAAATAAACTCCGTATTTCCCGAAAATTCCAAGGACATCTGCGTTTGCAATTGCACCCGAAATATCATTCTCGCCGCCGTATGAAAATTCCGTGAAAGCAAGCTTCGTCCCGGGGTAATATTTATCAATTGATTCCATCACTTTCGGAATTAAAGGAAGGTAGCCGCTGAACCATTGTCCGATCCAGCTGTCTTCAGTATAATTATTGTCCCACATACTTCTCGGTGCTTGAACTCTTGTCGATTTATCTGCATTTGAATTTGCGTTGGGATCTGAAATACGGCTGTCGCCCATTGCTTCAGGATACCAGTGAAGATCGAGAACATCGAGAAGTCTTTTTCCTTCCAAGGTTTCTGCTTTTTTCATTTCATCAAGATAATAATCGATGAACCAGGAATAATTTTTCCCTGCTTTTATAGAATTCCAATCAGCCGCATCCTGGAAGCTGTAATAAGCATTGAAACCGTAAAGAGCAGGTCCGAAGATTTCGGCATAAGGATCTATATTCTTTATTGCAATGGATGCATCAATTCCTTTTTCCACAATTTCAATGCAAGTCGGTTTTGATGGATGTATTCTTGGATGAGTTGATACCCACAAGGCAGGTTCATTATCAAGAGAATATCCTTTAATTCCGGTTGAAGTATTTGCAGATCCATATCTATCGACTAAAAAACTTACATATTCATCAAAGTAAACCAGACTATCCGATGTATTCGGTTGAAGCGAAAATCCGCTTCCTTTTACAAATTGCACTTTTGCCCATCTCGATGACGGTGCTGTTTCAGATTCGGAAACAGTTCCGTTTTTATCTTTTGCAACGTAGCCTGCAAGCTGGAGAGTAACCAGCGAATAAGCATTTAATTCAATTGATTTATCACGGAATGTTGTAGTCACAATTCCGGGTTCATTCGGATTTTGTATATTTGATATCCATGTAAGATAATCATCGCTATGATGGAAATAATCGCTGCCTGCATTTGATGCATTGTTTTCCCAGTTATAGCCGGTCATTCTGTTGCCGCCTTGGCGTAGCGCAGTCCAATTTTCATCCTCCGTTAGTAATTGATTCGTACCATAAATATATGGACTGATAGGTTTAAGAGAATCTTCAATCGTAACTATAAAATCAACTGATTGTGGGGAAATATTGAAATATGTCTGTGTAATACATAAAAATATATAAAATTTAACTCGTCTCATCATTATCTTTTATTTAATTTCAACTATTATAAACCAAAAAACAAACCATAATATTCTGCAATTATTTAAATAAAACAACAGTTAATTTCTATTGTTGATAGTACAATTTACCTCCTCTTTAGCAATTGATTACCTATAAAAGTAAATTAAATTATATACTGAATAGAAATGAACAAAGGTGGACAGTGCAGACATCAGGCAGGAATAAGTGTAAGGATTTACAAGGATCTTTTTAATATTTTTATTTTAAGATGATCATCTTCTTGGTCTCAAGATAGCCATTATTTGTTTTTAGCTGA
>CAYSGP010000127.1:0-3242 GCA_964430095.1 uncultured Ignavibacteriaceae bacterium | reverse complement strand
CTGAATTTGAAATTAATGTCGATTTGGGCATCGGAACCGAAGAAACTACCTGGTGGACTTGTGATTTAACTGAGCAGTATGTTAAGATAAACTCCGATTACAGGACATAATGAAGGAGAATGAAATGAAAATTGCAATAATAAAAATTTCAGGGAAAACGATAAATGAGTTTATCTCTACCGGGAACTGGATTAAAAAAATAAAAAAGCTTAAAAAGATTTACGACGGGATTATTATTGTTCATGGTGCCGGTAAAGACATTACCAGCTGGGCTGAAAAGCTCGGTTTTGAATCTAAATTTATCAATGGTCAAAGAGTAACTACATCGGAACTAATGGATGTTGCCGCTGCTGTTCAGGCAGGATTAATTAACAGCAAGCTGAATGCAAAATTAAATTCGGCGGGATTTGAATCCGCAGGATTCTCGGGGATTGACCGGGGATCATTCGTGGCGGAATATATTAACGGCAAGGAGCTCGGATTTGTCGGAACACCTTACCTTTCTAACTCTGTAAAATGGATAATAGATCTCCTTGAAGAAAATGTAATACCGGTTTTTTCCAGTGTATGCAGGGATTCTCACGGCAACCTGATGAATGTAAATGCAGATATTTTTACCGGAGCCCTCGCTAAAGCTGTCTATGCAGATACCGTATTCTTCTTCTCAGATGTTGAAGGTGTGAAGATAAACGGAAAAATAAAATCCTTCATTACGGAAGAAGAAATTGAAAGCGGGATTGTTTCAGGTGAAATAAATAACGGAATGATTCCGAAATTAAAGAGCTGCTCTGCCCTCCTTAAAGAAGGAATAAATAACATCTGGATTGGAGCAGAACTTTCGGAAAAAGCAATTTCACAACTAAATAAAAAATATGAAAACGGAACTTGGATTGGCGGAACAGCAAGTAAAGAATATGAACTCTACGGCGCTGCTTAATAATTACAGCAGGTTCCCAGTTGAGTTTATAAATGGCGACGGCGTTTATCTCTACGATGCACAAGGAAAAGAATATCTCGATTTTTTGTGCGGAATTGCCGTTACCGGGTTTGGACATAATCACCCTGTTATTAAATCTGCGGTAAAAGAGCAGATAAATAAAATCTGGCATACATCCAATCTTTTTGAATCATCGCTGCAGGCTAAGCTGGCTGAAAAATTATCCCGGGTATCGGGATTAGATTACTCCTTTTTCTGCAACTCGGGAACAGAAGCAGTGGAAGCTGCAATTAAGTTTGCCAGAAAATCCCGAAACGGTAAATTCCATATCATTACGGCGATAAACGGATTTCACGGAAGAACCTACGGGAGCCTTTCTGCAACTGGACAGAATAAGCTCCAGGAAGGTTTTGCTCCAATGCTGCCTGGCTTCACCCATGTTAAGTTTAATGATATCAAAGAAATAGAAAAAGCATTTAATGAAAATACAATTGCGGTCTTAATGGAGCCGATCCAGGGCGAGGGGGGAATAAACATCCCTAATGAAAATTATTTGAAAGATATAAGAGATTTCTGCAATTCAAAAAATATACTGATGATCCTGGATGAGGTGCAGTGCGGACTAGGCCGTACAGGAAAATTTTTTGCATACCAGCATGCAGGAATTATTCCGGATATCGTCACCATTGCAAAAGGACTTGGCAACGGAATTCCAATCGGTGCGGTTATATGCACCAAAGAAATCGGTGAGCAGATAAAACCCGGAAATCATGGCTCTACATTCGGAGGTAATCCTATCGCCGTTTCCGCTGCAATAGAAGTCGTTGAGCTAATCGATGAAAAATTATTAAAAGAAATCGCTAAACTGGGCGAGACTTTACTGAACTCCCTCCATTCCCTTCATCTCTCAAAAATAAAAGAAATCCGAGGAAAAGGATTGATGATTGGGATTGAGTTTAATGAAGGTTATCAGGCAAAAAAAATTGCTGCAAAAATGATAGAAGAAGGAGTAGTTGTAGGAACTTCGGGAGATGCAGTTTTACGAGTGCTTCCGCCCTTTATTATTTCTGATAAAGAAATAATGAAATTTTTAAGCAGGTTCAGAAAAGTAGTCGAATCCTTACCTGAAATTAATAATAAAAATTAGGTGACTAAATGTCAACCAAGTTAAGAAGATTAAATAGGATCAAGGAATTACTTAACAACCGTTATATTGCTTCTCACGAAATCCTGGCAAAATTGCTGAATGATGAAGGGGTTCCTGCAACTCAAGCTACTCTCAGCAGGGATTTTGCCGAACTCGGAGTGGTCCGGATAAATACCGAAAAAGGTGCAAGATATGTTCTGGACGCACAGGAATCGGGCAAGCAGATTGCAAGGATGATTGGTTTTGAAATATTAAGTGTTCATCATAACGAGCATCTTATCGTAATACGTACTTTAGCCGGACGCGCACAAGGTGTGGCACATTATATTGACCGCTTAAATAAACATGAAATTCTCGGAACAGTTGGCGGTGATGACACTGTAATTGTCATTCCAAGCGGTCAGAAACATCTGCATGAGCTGATAAATTTTATAAAAATAATGATGACTGAACAAAATGGTTTAAAACCAAATCAATCTAAATCTTAATGCCATATGGCGTAAAGAAAGGAGAAAATAATGAAAATAGTTGTTGCTTATTCCGGAGGATTGGACACATCTGTAATAGTCAAATGGCTTATAGAAAAGTATAACGCTGAAATCATTACTGCTACTGGATTTTTGGGACAGGTAAATGAAATAAAAGGAGTAAAAGAGAAAGCAGCCAAAACGGGCGCTATAAAGTCCTTTGTTTATGATTTGAGGGAAGAGTTTTTAACCGGTTATGTTTGGAAGGCATTAAAAGCAGGCGCCCTTTACGAAGGTGAATATCCGATGGCTACTTCAATAGGACGACCGCTTCTAGCCAAAATGCTTGTCGATACTGCTATACAGGAAAATGCAGATGCAGTTGCACACGGCTGCACCGGGAAAGGAAATGACCAGGTAAGATTTGAAGTAGGAGTGCAGTCTCTTGCCCCTCATCTAAAAGTTATCGCACCTTTAAGAGAATGGGAGTTCAGAAGCAGAGAGGAAGAGATGGAATATGCAATGAAGCATAATATCCCGGTGAATGCTACTAAAAAATCTCCCTATTCCATTGATGAAAATTTATGGGGAATTGCAGTTGAATGCGGTGCGCTTGAAGATCCCGAAGCTGCTCCCCCGGATGATGCTTACCAGATAACTGTTGATCCGAAATATGCTCCCGAAAAATCCG
>CAYSGP010000126.1:0-3743 GCA_964430095.1 uncultured Ignavibacteriaceae bacterium | reverse complement strand
TTGATGCTACCCGATCAGAATTAATTGTAAATGTAAAAAAAGCCTATTACTCTGTTCTTCTTTCAAAAGAAGTTCTCAATTTATCAAAGTTAAACCTTACACTGGCAGAGGATAATTTAAAAAATACCCAAGCCATGTACGATGCTGGTGTTGTCCCGGAATATGACTACATCCGGGCTAAAGTTGAAGTGCAGAATTTAGTTCCCGAACTTCTGCAGGCGGAAAACTCTTTAAAATTATCGTACAATTTGCTGAAGCTTGTTACAGGGATGCAGCTTGATCGGAATATAAAGATAAATGATTCATTAATGTTCAAAGAAATATTAGCCGATACTGTTGATGAAAATGATCTTCTTGCAAGAAATTATTCTTTGAAACAGATGCAGCTCCAGATTAAGCTGCAGGACGATGCGGTTTCTTATGAATTCACAAAACACTTTCCGGAACTTTATTTTGTCGGAAACTGGGGCGCTATAGCACAGGAAAATGATCTCAAGTCATTTGACAGCTGGCGGTATAATAATTCAATTTATGCCGGTTTGAATTTAAAAATTCCAATTTTTGACGGATTTCAGACTACTTCCAGGGTCGAGCAGGCACGGATAGATCTTTCGAAAGCGGAAGAAGATTATTCAAAAAGTGAGGAGCTGGCTAAAAACCAATTCCAGGAAGTTCTTTTGAATATTAGACAAACCCGCGAGAAAATAGATTCCTACAAATCCGGAATTGATGAGGCTCAACTAGGATATGAAATAGCAAACAAGAGATATAAAAGCGGAATGGGAACCCAGCTCGAAAACGTGGATGCCTTGGTTTCACTCAGCCGGGCAAAAGTAAATTATTATACTGCGGTTTACGATTATTATTTATACAATGCCCGTCTCGATCAGCTGCTTGCCAGAGAAAATTATTGAATTTTTTTAGCAGAATCGAATTGCGAATGCCGCATATTTCCTTTATTTATATTAATTCTTGAAGCGAAAGGAGGATTTGACTATTTTGAAAGTGTGAGGGTCAATTTTAAAACATATTTTTATTAATTTGTTAAACCGTAGTCCTAATCTGAATTATAGATTTCCAGATGTCTAAGATTAATAAAACTGTATCGGGGCAGCTGAAGGTTTCATTGATGCTTTCCATCATCACCATCATAGATTTATTATTTTTATATTATCTCAAATATTGGAATCAAAAGCTGCCGCTCTCATATTTTAATCTTTTTACTACAGGGAATTTTCTTAATCTAATTTTTGCATTATTAATAATTGCAGGCCTTTTGATTGGATTCAAGAACCCTAAGATTCTTTCAAAAAAAGTTATTTTAATTTCCTTATCGGTCGTAATGACTTTTTCATTAATAATGGCTGCAGTGGAACTGATATATAATCCTTTTGTCCTGCCGGGATATATTTTTGAAAGAACCGAAACTGAAGTATTAATCGGTGCATTACTCTCACTATATCAATTCTTTCAGATTATTCTTATGATTTTCATTTGGGGAAGTTTGCTGCTGAAGAAAGAATTATTAGTTTTGAAAAGTATTGTATTCTCTCTTATAGTTGTTTTTGTTTTGCTCATATTTGCCTACTTTTCAATGCTTGGCGGGATGCACGGTAAACAGAAATATTATTCTGAAAAAAAGCCGGCAGATGTAGTGGTAGTTCTTGGTGCAGCTGTGTGGTCGAAGAATAAGCCTAGTCCAAGCCTTGCATCCAGGGTTGATAAAGCTGCGGATTTATTCCGGAGCGGAATAGTAAAAAAAATACTGCTTACGGGAAGCAATGCCCCGGGCGAATTAAGCGAAGCGGAAGTTGCCTATCAGTACATCCGGAAAAAAGGAATTAATCCTAGAAGCATCCGGATTGAAGATAAAACTACTTCTACATCCGAACAGATTCATTTTATTAAGTTTGAACTTTTTGAAAGCCAAAGAGTTCAAAACGTTATAATTATTTCCGATGCGTATCACCTGGCAAGAGTTTATGAAATATGTAAATTCTTTAATGTAGATGCCTCCCTGTCTTCTTCCGATATGGATTTGAGCTTTAAGACGAAAGTTCAGTCCGTTTTCAGGGAAAGCATAGCAATGCTCATTTTCTGGTTCTTTGCATTATAATTCGGCTGTAAGCGATTCTTAATCAAAAAAAAATTTTCTTATGACACAGGCATTTAAAAGAAGATTAGTCAGGGAACAGATTCTGCAGATACTTTACGCATATGAAATGAATAAAGATTCCCTCAGCCAGCTTATGAATGAATTAAATAAGGATATAAATTCTTCCGCAGACAGGGAATTTGCCGGCAAATTAATCCACGAGGTTATTCAGCACAAGCTTGACCTCGATAATTTAATAAGGCAGAGAGTTGATAATTGGGAGATGAATAGAATTGCCTTAATCGACAAGATACTTTTGAGGATGGGTTTATGCGAGCTTCTTTATTTTCCCGATATTCCGCCGAAAGTTTCTATTAATGAATCGATAGAAATTGCAAAAGAATTCAGCACTTCCGGGAGCGGTAAATTTATAAACGGCATATTAGATGCAATTCTTTCCAATCTAAAAGAATCAGGAAAGCTGAATAAATCAGGCAGAGGTCTGGTGGAAGAGAGTATGACAAAAAATTCTGCAAAAAATAATTGATGAAAGAAAGAAGCCGAATTTTTGTCTGGACTCTGTTTGATTTTGCAAACACCTCCTTTTCAATTGTTGTAGTAACATTTCTCTACGCCGTATATTTCAAAAAAACTGTTGCTTCAGGCCAGCCGATCGGCGACTTATACTGGAGCATCGGTACAAGCACGGCAATGATTATTACTGCCGTTATATCACCGGTTCTGGGGGCAATCGCCGATTATTCCGCCGGCAAAAAAAGATTCCTCCTTTTTTTTACAATTTTGTGCATTGCAGGAACGTCTCTACTTTACTTTGTACAAGCCGGAGAAATTTTCTGGGGAATTGCAATTTTTGTAATTGCTAATATCGGCTTTGAAGCCGGACTTGTATTTTACGACTCATTTCTTCCTGAAATTACCGCACCGAAAAACTTCGGAAGAGTAAGCGGCTATGGTTTTGGAATGGGTTACTTCGGTTCACTGGCTACTCTTGCCTTGATTTTTCCATTTATTCAAGCTAATCTTATTAAAGAATCATTCCCTGTAACAGGATTATTCTTCCTGGTTTTTTCACTTCCTCTTTTTCTTTTCCTTAAGGAATCGAGAAAGAAAGAAGATGAGACAGTATCTTATATTAGACTCGGATTCAGAAGAGTCTGGTCTACCCTCAGCAATCTTAAAAATTACAAAAATTTAGTTTTATTCCTGCTTTCATATTTCTTTTATATTGAAGGAGTAAATACGGTTATTTTCTTCTCCGGGAATTATGCCAGCACAACATTGGGGTTTACGGATCAGGATCTTTTAATTTTCTTTTTAACCGTTCAGACAACTGCAATTGTCGGCTCAATTATTCTAGGAATTATTGCCGATTCAATTGGACAAAAGAAGACTATTGTAATTACTTTGTTCATGTGGATCGCAACCATTATTCTGGCTTACTTTGTACAGGATAAAACCGGATTTTATATTGTAGGATTGATTGCAGGAGCGGCAATGGGTTCCTGTCAGTCAACCAGTCGAAGTATGATGTCAAAGCTTACGCCGGTTGATAAGAAAACCGAGTTCTTCGGCTTTTATTCTTTTTTCGGGAAAAGTTCGGCTGTAATAGGTCCGCTTGTATTCGGAT
>CAYSGP010000125.1:0-8054 GCA_964430095.1 uncultured Ignavibacteriaceae bacterium | reverse complement strand
ATCTTTAATAATAAAATGCTGATGCTCGTAACTTAAGTTTAATTGCAGACTCAAATTTCCCCGGGTATAACTTTCCTTAATTATTCCTCCCAAAACTTTACTTTTTGAGGTGCCATTTAAAAGATTAACACCGTATTCATAATTTTCTATGTTGTTCAGTTCATTCAGATAAAATTTATAATAAAGATTGAGGTCGGTTTTTAAATTTTCATTTGGATCCCAAAGCATCCGCAAATTAAAGTGATGCTGGAAATTTTTTTGCAGTGCATTAGGCTGTACAACGGGAGCCAGGTTTTCACTGTAAAGAATGCTGTCGACATTTGAAGTAATCCGCTTGATACTGTCCACATCGACTCCGCCGTTAATTCCTGTTTCCGAATGGAGAAAGCTGTAGCCGCCGGCTAAATTAAGCTTATTGGATAAAAAATATTTTAATTTAGCAGTTGCCTGCCAGATGCTGAAGCTGCTGTTATCGTAACTTTCTTCGACATTCCTGTTTGTTATATCCGTATAAAAATTTATTTTCTTAAACAGCATAGTGCTGAATATTCCGTCAAACATTGCTTCACCGGATGGACCTTCATAATATTTTACTCTTGTATATGGAACTGCAGGAAGAAAATCTTTTGTTATAAAATTAACACTAACCAAATTATTGACGGGGCTATATAAAAATCCCCTGGGTGCGGGTATTATTTCAATCGAATCTACAGACTCAGATTGAATATTATTCAGATCTAAGGAATTTGAATACCTGTCATTAAACAATATACTCTGCTGCCTGCCGTTAAATAACACACCATCCTGTAAGTAGCTGATTGTATTAAAACCGGTTCCGTAAATCAGCACCTCGTTGGGCTGACCGATAAAACCTTGATCTAAAATAAATGTGAATGGAAAAAGCTCCAGGAAATCGGCAGCGTAACGGTAGTCAGTAAACATCATCTTATGATTGGGAATAAAGAAGCTTCCCGGGTAAAAAGGAGATTGATGTAGAGGAGCTAAAGTATCTCCCTTCGTAAGTTTTAAAGTATCACTCAGAAGTGCTGCTGAAGTATCCTGCTTCAGAGAATCTGAAATTACAGCCGGAGTTATTAAAGTATCGGAATTAATTTGAGGGAAGAAATCTTTCAGGAAAAATAAAATGAGCAGAAGAAACTTTATTTTCATTAAATAAGCTGAACTATTCAGGCAAAATATTTTGATGTGAAAATAAAGAATTATAGTAAAAGCTACAAAATAGTCTGTGGAAAAGACAAGACCGGCATTGTTATATAGTATACAAAAAGAGAAATAAAAATTGAAAATGATTTTTTTATTAAGAAAATATTTTTATTTTCGCATGAAAATATATATTCACAATTAAAACAAGAGGATATAAAATGGCAGCTAAATCTTTGACCAAAGCTCAGATACTCGATCACCTAGCCAAGAAGACCGATACATCCAAGAAACTTGCAGCTCAGTTCCTGGAAGAACTTGTAAGTTTAGCGCACAAAGAAGCAAAAAAATCTTTCGTGCTTCCCGGCTTGGGAAAACTTGTTGTAATTGACCGGAAGGAAAGAATGGGTAGAAATCCTGCCACAGGCGCACAGATCTTGATTCCCGCAAAGAAAGTTTTAAAATTCAGGATAGCTAAAGCGGCTAAGGACGCAATCCTGCAGAAGTAAACTTAGTTAGATATTTTTTAGGTTTTTAGACTCACTCCTGTTCCTTAAAACAGGTCTATGGTGAGTCTTCTTTTTTTATGATGTTTACAATGAAACATCCCGATAAATTACTTTTATGAAATACATTAAAAGATCTTTAGCCCTTCTTATATTTTTCTCTATCAATGTTGAAGCACAGACAATAAATGATATTATTACTGTAGTAAACCTAACGGCAGGTAA
The DNA here is from genome assembly GCA_964430095.1 of uncultured Ignavibacteriaceae bacterium. Classification (GTDB taxonomy): domain Bacteria; phylum Bacteroidota; class Ignavibacteria; order Ignavibacteriales; family Ignavibacteriaceae; genus DATKLQ01. Next base: position 6,162 of record CAYSGP010000125.1, on the reverse strand, counting down.
AACCGATTCAATCTTAATCAGTGATCTTTTTTATTCTGAAAATTATTCTCCGGTATTTATCCGGAATGATAAAATTCAGGCAAGCTTTAATCCGGCTGCAAATTATATAAAGCTGACACCTTCGGGAAATTTTACAGAACTGGGTTTGGTTGAATTCACAATGGGAGATGAAACATATCAAATTCCTTTTTTTTCAAAAAGGAAAATTAAATCGGTTTTTAAATATAAGCATGATGAAAAGCCAAAAAAGGTAAATCTCTTTGGGACGTTCAATAATTGGAACAGGGAGAGTATTCCTATGCTCGATAAAGAAGGAAACGGAATTTATGAAGCTTATATTTCATTAAATCCGGGTAGGTATGAGTATAAGTTTTATGCAGACGGAAAGGAAATAGCAGATCCCGGGAATCCTGAAAAAACTCCAAGCGGTGTTGGCGATTTTAATTCCGTTATAATTATTGACGAACCGGATAAATCAAAGAATTATCTGCACATCTTAAGTAAAAATATTACAGAAGATGGAATTCAATTTTTATTCTTTTCTGAAAATGATTTTAAGGATGAACTGGATAAAGAGGATCTCATAGTTCTTCTGGATAACATAAAGGCTGAAAAAAGCTCACTAAATATCTCAAAAGAAATCATCACAATCAGTTTAGATAATAAACAACTAAATGAAAATAAAATTTTACGGGTTGCCGTTAATAAACACGGATCTGCTTCAAACGTCCAATCTATTTACCTCAATAAAATAGATCCGATGAGCAAATTTTACTGGAATGACGGGATAATTTATTCCTTAATGATTGACCGCTTTAGTGACGGCGATAGTTCAAACAGCCTTCCGGTTATTCATCCGCAGCTCTCGGTAAAAGCTAATTACCAGGGAGGAGATTTTAATGGCATATTAAATAAAATTGATGAAGGTTACTTCGATTCGCTCGGAATAAATGCGCTTTGGCTCTCGCCTGTTGCGGACAATACCGACAGCGCTTATAGGGAAACCCCGGCACCGCATAGATTTTATACAGGTTACCACGGCTATTGGCCTGTTCATCCTACTAATGCGGAAGAACATTTCGGAAATTTCGAACTCCTGAAAAAGCTAATACAAAAAGCGCATGAACATGGAATAAAAGTTCTGCTGGATTATGTTGCCCACCACGTTCATATTGAGCATCCTTTCTGGAAAGAACACCGCGAATGGTTCGGACAATTAAATCTTCCTGACGGCAGATTAAATTTAAGATTATGGGATGAGCAGCGGCTTACTACCTGGTTTGAACCATATATGCCTTCATTTGATTATACGAGATCGAAAGAAGCTCTTGAAACAATGACCGATAATGCAGTATGGTGGCTTAAAGAAACCGGGGCGGACGGATTCCGCCACGATGCCGTTAAACATGTTCCTAACGAATTCTGGCGAACATTGACAAAAAAAATCAAAAAAGAATTTAATCAAGCAGACATATACCAAATCGGTGAGACTTTCGGCAGCTATGACCTGATCAGCTCTTATGTAAATAACGGGCAGCTTAATTCACAATTCAACTTTAATCTTTATGATATAGCCACAATAACTTTCTTAGATACAAATTCCAGTTTTTCCGATTTAGATATAGAAATGAAAAAAACTTTTTCAGTTTACGGAAATAATCATTTGATGGGAAATATAATCGACAGCCATGATAAAGTTAGATTTATGGCATACGCCGACGGAGATGTGCCGGTCGGAGGAGCGGGCGCAGATGAAATCGGCTGGAAAATCCCGCCGGAAGCTGATAATCAATTAAGCTATAAAAAATTGGAATTATACTTTGCATACCTGCTTACTATTCCCGGTATACCTGTAATATATTACGGAGATGAATTCGGCATGACCGGTGCTTCAGATCCGGATAACAGAAGAATGATGAAATTCGGGAACCAGCTTAATGAAGATGAGAAGAAAACATTGCAGAAAACCAGGGAAATAATTCAATTAAGGAAAAATCATTCCGCTTTAAGGTATGGAGACTTCCTGACTCTTCAGGCGGATGATAATATTTACGCTTACCTCCGTTCTGATACGAACGAAAGAATTTTAGTTATTTTAAATAAGAATATTTCACCTTCTAAAGCAGATTTAAAATTCCCTTCTTTTTACAACTTAAGTACGGCGTTTAATCTTACTAACGGAGAAAAAAAAGAAATAAAAGCTGATGCTTTATCAACCACTATTGAACCTCTGAGTTTTAGAATTTTTTCAATTAAATGATTTTAAAAACAGGGAGATTTAATGTTTCTTAAATTGCTTATCCTTTTATCGGCTGGTTCATTTATTTTTATTTCCTGCTCGGAAGAAAAAAATAACAGCATAAAAGAATTCGAAAAAAAAATGGACAAGATTGCTGAAGGATATATAAAGCTGGTTTTAAACACCGGAAAATATGACCCAGATTATGTTGATGCATATTACGGTCCCGAGGAGCTAAAGCCATCAGACCGGGATCCGGCAGGAAGTGATTCAGCCGGTCTTAAAAAACTATATGATGATTCTGGAACGCTCCTGGATATGCTCGATTCCGCCTCACATTATGAAGCCGATGAAATCAATGTACTTCGCTATAAATTTTTATACAAGCAGCTGCTTGCCGTAAGGGCAAAATTATTTATGCTAAGAGGAGGAAGATTGAGTTTTGACCAGGAGTCAAAAGCTTTATACGATGCTTCGGCTCCTAAGCATGATGCCTTTTATTTTAAAAAAATTATTGATGAACTTGACAAAGAGCTTCCCGGGAACGGCGGCATACAAACACGGCTGAACAATTTCAAAAAATCATATATTATCCCGAAAGAAAAGCTTGATACCGTATTGCACACAGCAATAGCAGAATGCAGAAAGAGAACGTTAAACCATATCAAACTGCCTCATGGTGAAAATTTTAAAGTAGAATATGTAACCGGAAAACCTTGGGGCGGTTACAACTGGTATAAAGGTAATTTTTTCAGCCTGATTCAGGTGAATACCGATCTGCCGGTTTATATTGACCGTGCTGTTGATATTGCTGCACATGAAGGCTACCCGGGTCATCATGTTTATAACATGATGATTGAAAGCAGGTTAGTTAAAAACAGGGGCTGGCTGGAATTTACTGTTTATCCTCTCTTCAGCCCGCAATCGCTTGTTGCAGAAGGCAGTGCTAACTATGGCATTAATGTAGTTTTCCCCGGTGATTCGAGAATTAAGTTTGAAAAGGAAATCCTTTTTCCGTTAGCCGGTTTAGATGCTTCTAAAGCGGAAAAATATTATAAAATTTTGGAGCTGACATCGAAATTATCTTATGCCGGAAATGAAGCCGCCAGAAATTATATTGACGGCAGATGGTCCAAAGAACAAACCATTAACTGGCTGATAAAATACTCTTTAATGCCGCCGGAACATGCAGAAAAACATTTTCAATTTATAGAAAAGTACCGCAGCTATGTAATAAATTATAATCTTGGCGAAGATTTAGTAAAAGAGTATATCAAAAAAAACGGAGGCACCGGAGAAAATCCTGAGCTAAGATGGAGATTATTCGAAAAAATTATTTCCACTCCCCAGATTGCATCTAATTTACGGAAAAGATAATTGTTGTTACGGATTATTTAATCAGCAGCATCTTTTTTGTCGTGATGGAATTCCCCGCTTTCAAGGTGTAAAAATAAATTCCGCTTGAGCAGTCAGCTGCATTAAAATTAATTTTATAATCGCCTGCCGGCTTCTCTTCGTTGACCAAAGTTGCAACTTCGCTTCCAAGTGCGTCATAAATTTTTAATATTACAAGAATATTCTCCTGTACCGAAAAATTAATTACGGTAGAAGGATTGAAGGGGTTAGGATAATTCTGTTCAAGTTTAAATGAAAATTGCGGAGTTATTTTTACGTTAAGAGTTTTTGAATATTCAAAACTGCCGTCATAATTTATCTGTTTGAGCCGGTAGAGATAATCACCTGAGGTTACATTTTTATCTGAAAATGAATATGATTGAGAATGTGTTGTTGTTCCTCTCCCTTGAACAAAACCGATACTTATCCATTCACCGGTAAAATTTTTCTCGATCTCAAATCCCTTATTATTGGTTTCAGTGGCAGTGATCCAGCTTAACATGATTTCACCATCTTGCTCCAAAGCTTCAAAGCTGTATAATTCTACAGGCACAGGAGGATCAATAGGATTCGGGTGATACTTTAAAATTATTCCGTTGTTGCCTACAGTCCAGCCATAATCTGATTTAATATTGACCGATAAAAGATCATCAAAAGTTCCGCTCCCCTGCAGTTCCCAGGACTCGCCGCCGTTAGTTGTATTAAACATTATCCCTTCATCGCCCGCTGCCCAGCCTGAATCTCCGCTGGTGAAACGAACAGAAAAAACAAACCGGTTATATCCGTTATGCATTAAATTCCAGTGATCCCCGCCGTCAGTTGTCTTTAAAATTACTCCACCGCTTACATCCAAACCGCTTCCGGAAGCATACCCCCTGTTTTTATCCAGGAAATAAAGAGAAGTTAATGTCCCATATTCAGTACCGTTCATTTGCTGATCAATCCATGAGACTCCCGCATCGGTTGTTCTTAAAATTACTCCTTCATTTCCTGCAATCCAGCCTTCATCTTTATCAGTAAAATACATTGTCATTAATGTATGTTCACTAGGCTGCTGAATTTCCCAGGACCCGCCGCCATTTGTAGTTTTGAGAAAATTATTCCCGCCAAGCATATAGCCGTTATCTTCATCGGCAAAGAAAATTTTCAGCAGGTATGAACTAATAACACTGTCCTGCTCTATCCAATCTCCGCCGCCGTTAGTGGTTTTAAAAATAAGCCCGCTCAAGCCGATTGTCCATCCGACACTGTCGTTCAAAAAGAAAATATCCAGCAATCCATACCCGGTCAGATGCGAACTCCATGTTTCCCCGAAATTTGTAGTTTTTATAAGCCCGTTAAATCCTGCCATCCAGCCGGTCATCGAGCTTGTGATAAAGCTGCTAATCAGAACAGAAGAAAAATCGTTTTCTTTGACTTCCCAAAAAAGCTCGCCTGAAATTGAAAAGACGCCGCTTGTATCGGCCCTATTCGGATTGTCATAATCTGAAACTCTTACCAGGCATGCATTTGAATGTATGTTGGGTACTATTAGATTGTATTCATTTTCGAAATCGAAAATATCTGCAACATAAAGCTGTTCCCAAGAAGCACCGTTATCGGTCGATAATTCAATGAGAACACTGCTAATGTTTTCGGATTCCCAGACTATAGTCCCCTTCGTACCCACTTTCCAGTTATCACCGGATTCGGGCGAGATTATAGATATTGCAGTATCAACTTCAGCAGTTTTTAAGTAAGAACTTACTCTATTTATGTCAGTTTGAAGAAGATTTCCATCCGTACTAAGTTGAGTTTTAAAAATCATCCCCCCGGAATAATTTATATAAGCAGTTTCGAGTATATAAATTTCTTTACTCTCAGATGAAACAGAAATCGAAAGATTTCCTAAGTTATCAATATTTATGGAGTTGAGTTTTTCGTTACCCAAACCGCCGATGTTTTCGGCCCAAAGAATTTTTCCATGTGAATCATACTTGGCAATGAATATATCGCTGCCTCCTCTATTCTCGAGCTTATATTTTCCAAAATTCAAAAGTTTATTTGTAAATTTTCCAGCTACATAACTATTCCCATTTACGTCATTTATTATTTGATTTCCAATTTGACCCAGAGCAGGCTGAGCAAAAAAAGTTATTGAAACAATTATGCTGAAGAGGATGGTCTTTAATTTATACATGATACGTTTTCCGTTCATAAAAGCTTAAACCTAAAATAATTCTTATTTAGATACTATTCCTGCCAAAAATTAATCCAAAGACGAATTTCTTCAAATACTTGAGAATAGTGCTTAAAAATAAATAAATTCGGAAAAACAAAAAGTCTATAATATGTTAAAAAATGAGCCTTTTTAGGATTTGATACACTTCCGGATATTAAAGTGCTGATTCCTTTAATTTTTTCTTAATATAAGAAAAGAACTCGTCCGATATTATGACCTCCTTAAAACCCTCTGTTAAATCAGATTCTGAAATTACATTTAAATCTTTTTCTAGGGGGAAAATACATAAACCTCCCAAGTCCACTGC
>CAYSGP010000124.1:0-3956 GCA_964430095.1 uncultured Ignavibacteriaceae bacterium | reverse complement strand
ACCTTACGGCCTTCATCCTCCACGCGGCGTTGCTGGGTCACCCTTGCGGGCATTGCCCAATATTCCTCACTGCTGCCTCCCGTAGGAGTCTGGACCGTGTCTCAGTTCCAGTGTGGCTGATCATCCTCTCAGACCAGCTACCGATCGTAGCCTTGGTAGGCCATTACCCTACCAACTAGCTAATCGGACGCAAGCTCATCCTTAGACAACTCAAGATTTTTAACAACATCACCATGCGGTGCCGCTGCATTATTCGGTATTAGCCCCAATTTCTCGGGGTTCTTCCCACTCTAAGGGTAGATTTCTTACGTGTTACTTACCCGTGCGACCCTTTACTCAAGATATTGCTACCTCTTTCTCGTAGACTTGCATGTGTTAAGCACGCCGCCAGCGTTCGTCCTGAGCCAGGATCAAACTCTCCGTAGTAGAGTTTAATTTTTTGTAATCTGGCGTGTATATTTTTGCATTCGGTTGAAATCATTTAACTGATGGTTAAACGCACTCACTCTTTCAAAGAACAAAATTTTCCACAAACCTTCTTTATAGAAGGGCCTTTAATTTACTGGCATTTACAAAAAATGTCAAGAGACTTATAAGTATTTCTTTTGTAATTTTTTGAATTTTCAATAAAAATTGGATTGTTTATAACTTTTTAAAAAGACTGGCAAATATATTACCTATTTCTGCAAGATCAAAACAAAACCAGAATAATAATATGTTTTTTCAAAGATTTTTCAGTTATTAAATTGAATCAACAACAATATTATTGTAGCAGCACTAGCTACAATGCTTAAATAATTACCCACTTGTCCAATATACCAGCTAAATGGTAAATTAGCTTCACGCGGTACGTAAACATAATCGCCTTCTTCTATATTGATTTCATGTTCAGAAGGAGAAATCCATTCCTTTGTATCCCCCTTAATAATCATAATTTCATCCTCGTCTTGTGCATATTCACCCAAGCCTCCGGCTTTCTCAATGTAATATTTATAGTCCATACCTTCGTGGTAACTAATTCGTCCTGGTTTCGGTACCTGACCAAAAACGTAAACCATGTTTTGCCTGGCAGGAATAAAAATTACATTCTCATCTTTAACAATAAATCTAGATGCATCTGAATTTTCATCTTCCAGCTTTGTAAAATCTACTGAACCCATCTCCAATAAATTTCTCATTTGATTTTCCAATTTAAAATAATCCCTGTCTTCATAAGTTACATTTGACATTCTATATAAAATTGATTCTTTTAAATTCAATATAAATTGGGTAGTATCTATTAATAAAGATTGTTCCTCTTCCGAAGTATTAAAATCATACAAACTTTTCAGCAGCTTGGAAATTAGGTTCCCGGTAAATACTTTTGCTTGCTTTAAAGAAGCATTCTCAGTAAAACCGCCAGCTCGATCAATTACCTCCTTTAAAGTTGTTGTATTCTTTGTAATTGGGATTTTCCCAGGCGATTTTACTTCCCCAACAACGTTAACGCTGAATTCTTTTCTCTGAGTCTCATCTGCGATAATAATTATTCTGTCTCCCCTCTGCAGAGAGTAATTACTATTAATATCGACAGAGATTACTTCCATTTTTTCCCCATCGTAGCTGAGCCGGTTTATATCCGCCTTGGAAACATTTGAATAAGCTTTATTTATTCCCTGAGCTAATTCAACGGCATCTGACAGCTTATCTCCATCTTTAAAATGATATTTACCCGGTTTGTTAACTGCACCTGCTATTGAGAAAAAATTCCTTTCAAGGTCTGCAGGGGGAAAAATCAGCACATCATCATTCTTTAAATAAGGATTATTTGAAAAATCTCCGCTCCTTCTGAATTTCATGAGGTCTAATTTAAACTCTTCACCATTAGCTCTTTTCAGAGTGACTTCTCTTAAAGAATAGTTCTCTATTTCCTTCTTAGCTTTCTCAAGAAGTTCCGGCTGCTGCGACAACTGCGAAAAAATTTTTTCCCTTGTTTGCGTATACATTCTTGTCACGAATTGATCAACTCTTTCAGTAACCATTGAAGGAAATGAACCGGTAATTATAAAATCTCCGCCTATAGTAACCGAGATTGTTCCAATTCTTCCCAAAGAACTTAAATCTGTTTTTTCATCATTCAGCTGTGCAGAGATCGTAGAATAAAACAGTAAGATCAGGAAAATAAATATTGATTTCATTTGCTGTTCCTATTTAAAAATTAAATGCCGTATTGATTTTTGTAATAGTGTTGATATTCCCCTGAAATTATTTTCTTCCACCAATCTTCATTTTTGATATACCAGTCGACAGTGTCTTTTATTGCTTTTTCAAATGAATATTCTGGATTCCATCCTAATTCTTTTTGAATCTTCGTTGAATCAATGGCATAACGTCTATCATGCCCCGGGCGGTCTTTAACATACTGGATCAAATCTTTGCTTTTGCCCAGCTGCTGCAGAATTAATTCAACAATTTTTATATTGGGCATTTCATTTCCCGCACCGATATTGTATACTTCTCCATCTTTTCCAAACTCCAAAACTATTTCAACGGCTCGGTTATGATCGGCTACATAAATCCAATCCCTTACATTCAATCCATCTCCGTAGACGGGCAGTTTTTTATCATGCATTGAATTAATTATCATTAATGGAATTAATTTTTCAGGGAACTGATACGAACCGTAATTATTTGAACATCTCGTAACAACAGCCGGCAATCCGTAAGTATGATGAAATGCAAGGACCATCATGTCTGCCGCTGCCTTGCTGGAGGAATACGGACTGTTCGGAGACAGCGGTGTTTCTTCAGTAAACAAACCTTCTTTCCCCAAGCTTCCGTAAACTTCATCGGTGGATATCTGGATGAATTTTTCAACTTCAAATTTTCTTGATGCCTCGAGCAGGACATTTGTTCCGATAACATTTGTCCGGTAAAAAATCTCCGATCCCGAAATACTTCTATCAACATGCGTTTCGGCAGCAAAATTAATTACATATTTTATCCGGAAATTTTCAAAAATAAAATTTACCAGGTCCGAATTTGCAATATCCCCTTTGATGAAAGCATAATTCCTATTTCCTTCAGACGGTTTGAGATTTTCCAGATTACCAGCATATGTAAGTTTATCTAAGTTTATAAGGAAATAATCTTCATGCTTTGACAGGAAATAATTAATAAAGTTGCTGCCGATAAACCCTGCTCCGCCTGTAACTAGAATATTTTTCATATTTTAATAAGAGAAAAACCCTATAAAAATTCCTGAATGGATAAAAAAGGATCTGCCGTTTAATTCCGATGGCACTCCGGATAATTCACGCTCGTTTTCAATTTCCCATTTATCACCTAAGGAAATCTGGTAACCGCCGCCTATTCTGAATGCTAAAAATCTGTAAAAAGGGATATCAATATTCAGAGTCGGAGAAATAATCCAGAAGTTGTTCTTTAAAGTCCGGTGCAAATTTCCTGAAGTTGACGAACTATTTATTTCCGTCCAGATCTCATTCCATTCAAAATTGCCGTCGTTACGGAAGGCTTCTATTTGAATTCCCCCTCCGCCTATAAGCGCACCCAAAGAGACACCCACTTTTTTAACAAAAGGCAAAGTATACTCAATGGTTACTCCTCCGCCGGAAATTGAATAAATTACTTCCCTGTTGTACCCATCAGAAGAAGAAAATGCGGATTCGGAAGTTGACCCTCCGAAACCCATTCCCCCAATCCTAAGATTTTTTATTACACCGATATAAATAAATCCGCCGCCGCCGGTGGTAAATACTCCCGCTGAGTTTAACTCCGGAATAGTCCCCTTCAATTGTTCATTCACAGGATCTAAGTTGACAAAGTACCATCCTGGGGTAAATCCGCCGCCGCCGCCGAAAGGCGCATCAAAAAATTTTGAGTCCTGAGAATATCCTAACCCAGTAAAAATTAAAATGCAGAAGAAAGCAAGATATTTTTTCATAATTAGATTTATA
>CAYSGP010000123.1:0-4339 GCA_964430095.1 uncultured Ignavibacteriaceae bacterium | reverse complement strand
TGAAAAAAAACAAGTAACTGAATCCAACGGCTCGGTACCATCCTATTTTATTAATACCAAAGGATACAGAGGTAAAGATTTTTCTGTAAAAAATGATTCAGGAAAAATAAGAATATTAATTTACGGCGGTTCTTCTGCTTTTAATATATATGTCCGAGGGTGCGGATTGGCCTCACCTTGTTGAACAATATCTAAAAGAAAAAGGATTATCCAATGTTGAAGTTATAAATGGAGGAATCCCGGGGCTTCCGTCATTCGATTCAATGGGCCGTCTTTTTTCGGATGGATGGACACTTAATCCTGACTATGTTATAAATTATGAGGCATGGAATGATATATATTGTTTTACAAATAAAATTACTATTCAAAAATATTATAGGCCTCATATTGACGGCAGGATCCTCGAATTACTTATCAGAATTCAATAGACAAGATTCTCTGTGAATTATATGTGCGCTTACGCGGAAAATATTATGAATGGAAATATAATATAGGAGTTGAAGATGCTGCTTCCGTTACAGATAGTTATGAGGAAATAAATGAACTTGCTATTAGACAATATAAATTAAGCTTGGAGATGTTTGTCGACCTCGCACATAATATTCAGGCTGTCCCTATTATTGTAACTCAGGCAAGGCTTGCGGATGAAAAGAATACTCCAGGGAGAAATTAATTGGCTATAAGTATCAAAGAATGAATCATTCAAATCTGGTAAAAGCCTTCAAGAAAACCAATGAGATTATTAAAGAAGTCGTAGCATCAAAGAAAGCTTACATGATAGATCCTTCGAAAACAATGAGCGGAAAATCAGTTTTCTTCAATGATCAGGTTCATACTACTGATGTTGATTCTTATCAATTGGCAAAAGTAATCACGGAGGATTTATTTAAAATTATAAAGAGAAAAAATTGAGAGTCATTTTATGTCAAAATTATCAGTAATTTTAAAAATCGATTCTTATTTAAGCGAAAACAAAAAATGGTGGTTAGTCCCAATATTAATTTTCTTAATTCTCTTGCGCGCTTTAATTGTTTTATCTGAGGGATCAGCAGTAGCACCGTTTATTCATACGTTATTTTAAAAATTGAGGTGCAATGTACATACTAGGAATTTCCGCATACTACCACGATTCGGCTGCAGCATTGCTGCAGGATGGTGAAATTATTGCCGCGGCTCAGGAGGAACGGTTCACCAGAATTAAACATGATCATGAATTCCCCTTAAATGCAATTAAGTATTGCCTGAAGGAAGCCGGAATAACTTCCAAAGACCTGGGATATGTAGCTTTTTATGATAAACCCATTATAAAATTTGACCGGATACTTGAAACATATCTTTCATTTGCTCCGCTAGGGATCAGGTCGTTTGTAAAGGCTATACCTTTATGGATCAGGAAAAAAATCTGGATGCGTGAACTTATTAAAGAAGAACTGAACTATGAAGGAGAAATATTATTTCCGGAACATCATGAATCACATGCAGCCTCCGCTTTTTTTCCCTCGCCATTTCAGCGTGCAGCATTTCTTACAATCGACGGAGTAGGAGAATGGGCTACATCTTCTTTCGGGGTCGGGATAGAGAACAAGGTGCAGATCTTAGGCGAACTGCATTTTCCGCACTCCCTTGGATTATTATATTCTGCATTTACTTACTTTACCGGCTTCAAAGTAAATTCGGGCGAATACAAAGTAATGGGCCTGGCTCCGTACGGAACTCCAAAGTATGTACAGAAAATCTATGATAATCTGATCGATTTAAAAGAAGACGGATCATTTAAGATGAACATGGATTTTTTTAACTACTGTGCCGGATTAACAATGACTAACGGGAAGTTTGCCGAATTGTTCGATGGTCCCCCCAGAAAATCTGAAAGCAGGTTAACACAGAGGGAAATGGATCTGGCCTGCAGCGTCCAGGTTGTTACTGAAGAGATAATGCTTAGAATGGCAAGGCATGTAAAAAAAGTTACTGGTGAAGATTACTTATGTCTTGCAGGCGGTGTTGCACTGAATTGTGTGGGGAACGGGAAATTACTCAGGGAAGGCATCTTTAAAGATATCTGGATTCAGCCCGCAGCCGGAGATGCCGGCGGAGCATTGGGCGCAGCTTTTATTGTGCATCACCATCATTTAAATAAACCGCTCCCTGAAAAAAATAATCAGGACCTTCAGAAAGGTTCTCATCTGGGGACTTCATACAGCAATGAGATAATAAAGGAGTTCCTGGAAAAAAATAATCTTCCCTACAAATATTTAGACACAGAAAGACTGCTTGAAGAAGTTTCTGAACTTATGAAGGATGAAAAAGTTATCGGATGGTTCCAGGGAAGAATGGAATTCGGACCGAGAGCATTGGGATCGCGTTCGATAATCGGCGATGCCCGGTCGCCTGAAATGCAGAAAAAAATGAATCTGAAAATTAAATACAGGGAAAGTTTCCGTCCCTTTGCCCCCTCCATCTTGGCTGAAAAAGTGTGCGAATGGTTTGAAATGGATCATGAGAGTCCGTATATGCTTTTGGTAGCCGAAGTGAAAAAGGAAAAGCAGCGGAGAATGTCGGATAATGAAAAGCAGTTATGGGGGATAGATCAGCTTAATATAGTAAGATCGGAAATCCCGGCCGTTACGCATATTGATTATTCTGCGAGGATCCAAACAGTAAACAAAAAAGATAACCCGCGCTATCATGCGCTTATATCAAAATTCCATGAAAAAACAGGATGCCCGGTAATTGTAAATACATCATTTAATGTGAGGGGGGAACCCATTGTTGAATCTCCTCTGGATGCGTATAAATGCTTTATGAGGACTGAAATGGATGCGCTTGTACTCGAGAATTTTATTCTTTATAAAGAGGAGCAGACTGAATTTCATGACAACATCGACTGGAGGCAGTTGTATGAGCTGGATTAGCGATGTAAAAAGCGAATTAAAAACGTTGGAAATCAGTAAAAAAAAATTAAGAAGCTTCGGACTTCTTGTAGGCGGGGTCTTTTTATTAATTTCAATCTGGATTTTATGGCCGGATAATTTTTCCTTGAGTGCCGGATATTCCTTCGGACACTTTTTATTGACGGTCGGATTATTTCTTTTTCTTTCAGGTCTTCTGTTTCCCCAGACCCTTAAAAATGTCTACAAAATCTGGATGGGATTTGCATTTGCACTGGGCTGGCTGGTATCACGGATATTAATAACAATTTTGTTTTTTCTTGTTGTTACGCCGGTTTCACTCCTCGCAAGGTTATGCAGGAAGAAATTCCTCGATTTGATATTCAGAGATAACAAAAATTCCTATTGGATCAGGAGAGAAAAAGATGCAGTAATAGACTATAAAAAGATGTACTAAATATATTGTGAGATGTAACACCTTCGTTTTAGGTTCCGGAAATTAAATTGAAATGCAGAATTAGAAATAATGCTCAGGTTTCTGCCCCCGATGTTTCTTCGGTTTACTTATATTCAATTCCAACTTATCTGATTAAGCAATTGTACTGCAATACAATTTACGGCTCCAGAAGGAGCGTCATTTTGTTTTAATAAAAGCGGAAATCATTAAACGCGGAATCTCATTAAAAATCGGGGAATTAACTCTGAAATTCAGAAAGAAGTTTTTTCCTGATGACCTACATAAAGAATATATATGAGCAGGACCGGGGACGGTTTTATATTGAGGTTCTTTTAATATCAGTCACTTTTCTCGCATTCATCAGGCTTCAGGGTTTTTTAATTGCTTACGGAGAAAAAAGTCTGCAGCTCGATTTTTCCGCTTTTTACACCGCCGGTGAATCGCTCAATGCAGGTTTATCGCCTTATAAAAACTATGTAGAAACCAGGCCTGAAATCTGGGATGGTTTCAATACATATAAACACAGCAGGTTCCTTTACCCTCCTCTTGTTGCCGAATTCTTCAGACCGTTTACTCTTCTGCCATACCATACTGCCAAATACCTATGGATATACCTTTCTTTTATTTTAATCCTTGCCTCAGTATTTCTGGCATTTAAAGCATCAGACATCAAAATGAATATGCAGTCGGTGCTGCTTGCACTGCTGCTTCTATTTCTTTTCCACCCCCTGATAAAACTCCTTGATGGGCAGATAAACGGGATTACTTTGTTCCTTGTTATACTTGGAATTTACCTGATCAGCAGAAAAAAATATGAATGGTTTGCAGGAGCACTTTTTGCAATAGCTGCTCTTTTAAAACTTCATAATGTGCTGCTTCTTCCTTTCGTACTTCTAAGCGGAGAACGCCGGGTACTTGGAGGATTTGCCGCGGGCGCTGCAATGATTTTTGCAGCTACCCTGATTTTATGCGGACCGAACCTTACCTTAACTTA
>CAYSGP010000122.1:0-4758 GCA_964430095.1 uncultured Ignavibacteriaceae bacterium | reverse complement strand
CGCCGCAGACAAATGCGCCGGCGCCTTCCTTGACTTTGATATCGAAATTGAAGCTGCTGCCGAAAATGTTGGCGCCAAGCAGCCCCTGCTTTTTCGCCTGTGAGATTGCCAATCGCAAACGGGCGACGGCCTTTGGGTATTCTGCCCGGCAATAAATATAGCCTTCGGTTGCACCGATGGCATATGCACCTACTATCATTCCTTCAACAACCCTGAATGGATCACTCTCTAATACAGAGCGGTCCATAAAAGCACCGGGGTCACCCTCGTCTGCATTGCATATCAGGTATTTCTTGTCGGATTTCTGATTAGCTGCCAGCTCCCATTTTTTCCCGGTCGGGAATCCTGCTCCTCCCCTTCCCCTCAAGCCGCTGTCTACAATTTCTTTTACAGCTTCCACCGGCTTCATCAACCTTAAAGCTTTATCCAGAGCTTTGAAGCCGCCGTTTGAAATGTATGCATCAATGGAGGAGGGATTAATTATTCCGCAGTTTTCAAGCACTATTTTTTTCTGACTTTTAAAGAATGGTACTGAATTTACGGCAGGAATCTCACCGGAACCTTTACCGTAAGTTCCTAATAGTTTTTCAAAAAAAATTTCCTTTTGAACTAATGTTTTCTGAATAAATTTTGAAACTATTTTGGGAGTGATTTCGCAATAAGAGATCCTATCCTTCCCTGGAAGCTTTATGTCAACAATTACCTCCATGGAACAATATCCGACACAGCCTGTTTCTACTATATGAGCATTAATGTTGAGTTTCTGCAGTTCATTTCTTATTGCATCTTCAACTTTTTGTGCACCTGAAGCCAGCCCGCATGTTCCTTTCCCAATAAAAATAATTGGACGATCATGCTCTATGTATTTTAAATGTTTATTTAACGATGTAAATTTTTCTTCACAAGATTTATCCTGATGACATAACGGTCCCTCCGTACAGCATGCAATAAAAAGCTCGCAGGGTTTTTCTCTGCTGTGCCAGCATTGTTCGCAGCAGGCATCAATAAATTTGTCCATCAATTTCAACTCCTAATTCTTTCCTGCTGCACTTTGCTCCGGCTTTAGAGCTGGCTGCGAATAATTTTTAAGAATTTTCGGAATATCTTTTATGCTTATGCGTCCGTAGTAATCGTCATTTATGGTCACTACCGGAGCTATACTGCATGCCCCTATACAATTAACTAATTCCAGGGTAAATTTTTTATCACGAGTAGTTTCACCAGCTTTGATTCCTAAGTGTGATTCCAGTGCAAACAATATATTTGCAGAATTCTTCACATGACAAGCAGTTCCTCTGCATATTCTAATAATATTTTCGCCCAAGGGAGCTAACCGGAACTGATTGTAAAAGGTTGCTACACCATAGACCCTGCTGAAAGGCAATCCTACAAATTCAGCAATTTCATGGAGAGCCGGTTCAGGTAAATAATTATAAATATTCTGGACGTCCTGCAGAATAGGAATAAGGCTGCTTTTATCTTCTTTTCGGTAGTTTGAGAAAATTTTCGAATGCATTTAAACCTCTTAAAATACTATAGCCGCCTCATTTATTCATATTAAATGCCATATAAAGCCTTGTATTTATCATCATTTAAGAATGATTTTAGAGATTTTAAGCTAAATTTTTAACTGAATTCCTACATTTGAAAAATTTTTTATCAAATGAGGAAATTTAAATTCAAAGGAGAGAAACGAGATTTTTTTTAGATTATTTAAGGAAAGATTAACATGGTTGAATTATTAAACACTTAACTGAAATAATTGTAGAAAAATTTAATTTTGTTCCATTCGGCAATTGCTTCATTGAAAGGGAAAAGAACGCGAGGAATCTCCCCGATCATGCAGGAAATCAGAACACCGTGATTAATAATAGGCACTTCTAAAAGCTTAGCTTCTTTTATCCTCATCTGCATAACATGTCTTGTAAGCATACATCCCCCGCAATGAATAATCAGCTTATAGCTGCTGAGGTTCTGGGGAAAATCTCCGCCCGAAGTAAAATGGATTTCAATTTTCTTTTTTGTATAAAGCTTCAGCCATTCCGGGATTTTCCCGTTCCCTGTATTATCATCCTTCGGGTGATGAGTACATGCTTCGGCAATCAACACTCTATCGCCGTCCTCTAATTCCTCTATCCTTTGCAGACCTTTAATGAATGTATTTAGATCTGCTTTGTATCTTGTCAGCAGAATTGAAAAAGTTGTCAGCTTGACGGTATCAGGCAGTTCGGCTGCAACACGCATAATTGAGTGATTGTCGGTTACAACCAGGTCAGGATAATTCTTTAAACTATAAAGTACAGATCTTAATTCTTTTTCTTTTGCAACAATTATAATGCTGTTCCTGTCTAGTGCCTCAGTTACAGCCTGTATCTGGGGAAGAATCAATCTCCCGTTAGGAACTCCGGAATCCAGAGGAACCACTAAGAGAATTATATCTCCCTGGGCCACCAAATCACCAATAAGAGGAGGAGCGGATGCATTAGGAAGAAGCCGTGTTATTTTTGATTTTAGTAAATCAATACCGACATTTTCTGCACATGAGATTTCAAAATGAGTTACTTTAAGGATTTTTAATTCATCCAGAAGTGCCGGATTAACGCCGAATTCAATTTTATTTACTGCAACAAGAAATGAAAGAGAAATTTTGTTTAAATGCAGGAACAATTCCTTTTCTTCCCTGGATAATCTTTCACGACCGTCAAGCACTATCACTGCAAAATCCGCCGCAGCAAGCGCCTTCAAAGTTTTATTCAGTCTCTTTTCTCCAAGTTCGCCGATGTCCTCTATTCCGGCAGTGTCGACTAAGACAACCGAACCATACGGAGGAAGCTCAACCGATTTTTTTACAGGGTCAAGAGTTGTTCCGGGTGTTTCACTCACGATACACATATTCTGGCCTAAAAGGGCATTCATCAAAGAAGATTTGCCTGCATTTTTACGGCCTATTAAAACTATGTGTTTTCTTTCGGATTTAGGAATGCTGTTCAAGTTTTACCCCTAATCCATGTTCATTTTAATATGAATGTTTTCCCCGGGCATTTTGCTTCTTAATAAACCCGATGATTGTTTCTTGATTCTATTGACATTAACTTTTAGTAATTTTTCAAAAAGTGTTCCATCTTCTTTTGCATCTTTTCCCCTTCTTTCAATAATAATTTGGCTGTCTGCAGCTAATGTTCCGTTTTTTTATAAGCTTTTTTCTCTCTTTTAAGAAATTATACAGATTGCTAAAATTTAAGGATTCCTATTTTTATCGGTTGAAACTAATCATTAAGGTAAGTTTAAATGAGGCACAGTTAATCCGCGGAAAAATTCCTATTTAGAAATTGAATAAAAGATAATAATATGTGTTCTATATAGAAGAAATTTAGAATAGGTTTTAGAAAAGAGCTGCAGCTATTTTGAATTTATTAATACACAGCCTGCCGAAGGATCCAATACTATTTTCGATTTTACTCTGCCGAGAATATCTGTCCCCGCTTCATTTTCATTTACCAAAATTTCCCAGGTACCTTCAGGTAAAATAAACTCATATTTATTGTTCCGGTCCGCATTAAATAAAACAATGAACAGATTACCGCCATGTTCTAGTTGATAACCCAGAGCAAAAGGATTCTCTTTAATCTTTAAGAAATTTATTTCTTTATAATCTGCTCGTCTGAAAGCTGCAAATTCATTTCTCAGTTTAATAAGACCTTTATAATAATTCACGAGTTCTTCATTCAATTTTGCATGATTGTCATTGATGTAGTTCGTTTCATTATCCTTTTCATAACTATTGTGGTCTATTTTCTCCTTATTTTTATCAGACGCATGGGTGTCTTTCGAAATTACTTTGCTCCTGGCGAATTCCTGCCCTTCATGGATCATTGTGATTCCTTGTGAAGTGAACAGAAAGAGGGCGGCAAGTTTATTTAATTTCACCTGGAGAGGAGTCAGCTTCGAATGCTTATCAATATCTTTTATAATTTGATCTCCTTTCACATCTCCGAGAGCAATTCTGATGAAATCACCAAGCGTATAGCCGTCATGGGATTCAAGATAATTTACGGAATGTTCTTTCTTCAGGAATAAACCGAATTTATCCTGAATTAATGTGCCGTTTACATAGCTTTTTATTCTTTCCGGATCATTATTGCCGTACCAGCTGCCGAAAATCCATCCAGGACCATTGAATGGATTTTCTCCTTTAATTCCGTTTCTTATCTGATCATTCCAGCTGCTCCATCCCCGCAGAGAAAATC
The DNA here is from genome assembly GCA_964430095.1 of uncultured Ignavibacteriaceae bacterium. Classification (GTDB taxonomy): domain Bacteria; phylum Bacteroidota; class Ignavibacteria; order Ignavibacteriales; family Ignavibacteriaceae; genus DATKLQ01. The sequence continues at coordinate 511 of CAYSGP010000122.1, read as the reverse complement.
CCATAGGATCGTATCCGCCCCCCCATGGTTCGCATATAAGCACTACATCAGGATTTATCTTTTTTGCTTCTCTTTCGATAAGCTCGATTGTTTCCCAATCAATAAGTTTCCCTAGATCAAACCGGAATCCGTCAATATGGTATTCATTCATCCAGTAAAGAATGCTTTCAACAATTAATCTCCTCATCATAGGAGCTTCGGTTCTCAAATCATTCCCTGTACCGCTCTGCATAATGAAATTTCCTTTTTCATCAAGCCTGAAATAATAGTTTTTATCAATCTCCTTGAGATTCCCGATTTCATATTCCGAAAGATGATTGTATACCACATCCATTATAACAGCGATTCCTTCTTTATGAAATGCTTTGACCATATCTTTAAAATCATTTATTTGCTTTCCCGATTTACCCTGCCAAATATTCCATCCTAATTTTAAAAAACCTTCTCCGCTATAATAACTTTCAGGAGCAAAAAAAGCAGCAGTCATATAACCCCAATGATTTCTTTCATA
>CAYSGP010000121.1:0-5166 GCA_964430095.1 uncultured Ignavibacteriaceae bacterium | reverse complement strand
CAGCGTAAACAAAAAGAAAAAGAAATACAGCTTGGTTTACTGGCAGATCTTCTTACAATTAGGGAGAAGGAAACTTTATTTAAAAAATTAGCCGATGAAGCGAATAAATTAATCCGTTGTGAATATTTTGCTTTTAATGCTGAATTTCGAGCCATGAATTTGTCCAGCTCAATTTCCCTCATCAAGGATGAGAAAGATCAATTCAAAATAATACCCCTAATCCGAAACATAACATTATTTTTATCGGCATTAAAATCAAAAGTCAATGAAAAGGATGGCCAAAACTACATAGAAGTTACCGGCGAGCCGTTCAATAAACTATGCGAGCAATTTTCACATTTAAAGCAGCTAAAAGAAAAAGACTCTATCAATTCTTTACTGGTGCTGCAATATACATTTGAAAATTTAGGCGGATTAACAGTAGTATTAGGCAGAAGTCTTCCATATCCATTGATGAAAATAGATGCAGCAATGAGTTTAATGTTTGAGCAAAACAAAAATGCATTTTTTGCAGTTAATGAAATTAATCTCCTTTTAAATCTATTACCATATTTAGGTTTGGTTCTATCTAATCTTTATGCCTTTGAAGAGATAAAAATATTGACTAAAAATTTAGAGCAGGAAAAAAACTACCTTTTGGATGAAATCAATTTAACTCACAATATTCAAGAAATAATAGGGAACAGCCAGCAAATAAACTATGCATTAAATAAAGTAAAACAGGTAGCCCCAATCGACGCGACAGTCCTGATTTTGGGAGAGACCGGTACAGGCAAAGAATTAATTGCAAAGGCAGTCCATAATTTATCAAACAGGAAAGAGAATGCCTTCATTACCGTAAATTGCGCTGCTCTTCCTATTCAATTGATTGAATCGGAACTATTCGGGCATGAGAAGGGAAGTTTTACAGGAGCTTTAGAAAAAAGAATCGGAAAGTTTGAGGTTGCTAATGGAGGGACAATATTTCTGGATGAGATTGGAGAACTGCCGTTGGAAGTTCAGGCAAAACTTTTACGTGTTCTGCAGGAAAAAGAGTTTGAACGTCTCGGCGGTAAAAGTACGGTTCATTCCGATGTGCGTATTGTTGCCGCAACAAACCGCGATTTGGAAAAAGAAGTTGAACAGGGAAAATTTCGTTCCGATTTATTTTTCCGGCTAAATGTATTCCCCATTCTTGTTCCGCCGCTTCGTGAAAGAAAAGACGACATACCTTTATTAGTAAAATATTTCATAGATAAATATTCAAAAAGATTAGGGAAAGAACTAAAATCAATAAAGAAAAGCGACTTAGATATGTTATTCAACTATAACTGGCCCGGCAATGTCCGTGAGCTGGAACATATAATCGAACGTGCAATTATTGTTTCAGATGGATCAAATTTAAATTTCGAAAAATTACTGGGCGGGAACCTGCGGCAAACTGAATACGATTTCCAAACATTTAAAACATTAGTGGAAATTGAAAAAGAGCACATTTTAAATGCTTTAAAAATCACTAATGGAAAAGTAACGGGTGATAAAAGCGCAGCCCAGCTTCTTGGAATTAATGGCAAAACTCTCGGCTCAAAGATGAGGAAACTTAAAATAAAAAGGGAGTTTGTAATAAAGATTGAGGGGAAATAATGTACAACAGTGAGTGACCATAAAAAATATTAGAATACAAACGGGTCATTCACAGAAAACAACTAATTACCTCGGGTTCTCTCTATCAATTGAGCTTTCCTTCCTAAGCACACTAGGTTCAAAAATCCCTAAAGCATTGTTGAGTAAACAAAAAAAATTAAATTCTAAACTCATAGCCATCTCTTGCAAGGATCAAATTTTTAAATCTTTCCTGACATTTCTTTTCCATTTTCATTAAAAATGAATCATCATGATCCGGGTCGTGATGAGTCAGGATTAGATTTTTAACATTTGCGTGTTCGGCAACTTCCATTGCCTGCGAATAACTACTATGCCCCCATCCTTTGTGAGTTTCCAATTCTTCATCTGTGTACTGAGCATCATGGATTAATACATCAACATCGGAGGCGAGTTTAACAACTTTTTCATCAATACCCGCCGGATGTTCTATATCTGTGCAGAACGCAACGGAATTAAATTTAAACTGTAACCTTACTGCAATACAGCCGCCCGGATGTTTAACATCAACAACATTTACCATAACACCTGTCTCTGCGATTAGTTCATATGTATCATACTTGATAAATTCCATTTGAGCCCCCATCCTATCTAATTGAACAGGAAAATATACACTCTGCATTTGGGTTGAAAAAATATCTTTCAGACTATGAATATTCTTCTTTCCCATTGTAGCAATTCTTATTGTCGAAGTTGAATTATAGGCAGGCTCGAAGAACGGAAATCCCTGAATATGATCCAAGTGAAAATGGGTAAATCCCAAATTAATTCTATTCCCCATATCTATTTCACCTGATAAAATCTCTTTCCCAAGTTTCCGTATCCCTGTACCGGCATCCAATATAATACTTTCCATTCCTTCGTCTAATCCAGATATAAATACACAAGTAGTGTTTCCGCCGAAATCTGTGAAATCCTTATCACTTATAGGTATCGAGCCTCTCGTACCGTAAAATTTTATAAACATATTTCTATTTTAAAAATGCCTCGCAACCGTTTTTGTGTGATAATTTACAACAACAAAAATATATTTGCAACTTTGCATGAAGAAAGAGCCGGAACGCTAAGTTAAAATTTTCAGAAAAGGATCAGACTAGAAAAATTATTGTGTAGGTGCAGAAGCAGGCTCTCCTGCCTTAATTAATTCTTTATTGCCGAACAGAAAGAAACCTTCAGCAAATAAAAGAATGCCTGTAGCAATCAGCATCAATTCTATTTTAATTGAATCCGCAATAGGACCGAATAAAAGCATTCCCATCGGCATCATAAAGCTTGATATCATTGTTAATACCCCGAAAACTCTCCCCAGGAAATTTCCTTCAACCTTCTGCTGGATAAGAACCGTCGCAGGCGTACTAAACACCGGCAGAGCAATACCGATCAGGAACATAAAGAAAAGATAGATCCAGAAGTTTGTAATAACGCCGAATGCAAGAGTGCAAATTCCAATGATCATCATCGAAAGAAACATTGTATGAATTTTGTTTTTAAGTCCGCACCAGGATGCCATAACTCCTCCGCCTGCCGCCATGCCTAGAGAAAAGAGTACTTCAATTGAAGTAAGGCGCCAGACGTCGCTGCCGAAGCTGCGGGCTACCTGCAGAGGTGTTAAGAATGCAACTGGTGCTACCAGAAAATGCATTACTGCAAAGAATATGAAGAAGCTTTTTATGTATTTATGATTTATTATATAATTAATTCCTTCATGCATGTCCTTAAAGTAGGTTGTGGTTTTCTTTTCCAAAGCTTTTGGATGAGCGGGCACCTGCAAATAGGAAACTAGAATTGCAACGGCAAGGGCTGCCGTGACAACATCTATGAAGAAAATAAGTTCAATGCTGGCAAATGTAAGCAGCGCTGCACTAACCATCGGCGAGATAAGCATAATAATTGATTGAGTGCTGCCGGCGATTCCGTTCACCCTCGTAAGCTTTTCACCGGGCACAATCTGCGGAATAAAAGCTCCTACTGCGGGTACATGAATTCCCGTACCTGCAGCTCTGATGCCTGCCGCAGCAAACAGAAGCCAGATTTCTTTATAGCCAGTTAAAAATAAAATTGCCAAAATAAGAGTTGCCGCTGCAATGCCTGAATCTGCAAGAATGATTAATAATTTTCTATCAAAGCGGTCAGCCCACACTCCGCCGAAAGGGGAAAGAAAAAAAGTCGGGAGCAGGCCGGCAGCGATATATATCGTCATCATTATGCCGGATTCCGTCTGCAATACTATATACCACATAATTGCATATTGAACCAGCATGGATCCGAAGAGTGATATGCCCTGGCTGATCAGGAAGAGAGTTATATTTTTTTTCCAATTATTCATTCAAGAAATATATAGTTTAATGGGGAATTGGTTAGAATCATTTATCGAAATTTACTTCTTTCGATGTAAGAAACTAAAAATGATCTTGGGCTAAAATCCCGGTGTTTGAAGGTATAATGCAACCATGAATTAATAGTCGTGGTATTTTATACTTTTAACCATATGTAAGGATAGAAAAAAACGAAATGCAATTGAGGGATAGTTGTTTTAATTTTTCCGGATTCTCACATAATCAGTTCATGGTTATACTTATTCCTGTATTGAATCGGCGACAGACCAGTAATTCTTTTAAAAGTTGTCCGGAAAGCTTTAGTGTCGTTATAACCTACTTCATACATCACTTCATTTATATTTTTTCTTCCTGTCTCAAGACTCATTTTGGCTGCTTCAATTTTTACCCGCTGAATGTATTCCACAATGGTATTAGCTGTTGCTTTTTTGAATCTTCGTTCCAGGTTTCTCCGGCTAAGTGCAATCATTGATGCAAGCTGATCTACGGTAATCTTATCTTGAAAATTTGTTTCAATAAACTCCTGGGCTTTTTTGATCGGCTCATCTTCATGCTCTTTCTGCCCTTTGAACATAATGAAAGGCGCCTGGCTTTTTCTATCAATTTCAATTGCAAAAATTTTTGAGACAATAATAGCTATTTTACGGCTTGTATATTTTTCAATAATGTATAACAGAAGATTCAGGTAGGAATAAGCGGCTCCACTTGTATAGATACCATGCTCGGCTGTCATTACTTTATCATCAACAAGGTTCACATCCGGAAACATCTTTCTGAAGTCGTTTATGTGGTACCAATGAGTAGCGCATTTCCTTCCTTTCAGCAGACCCGTAGAAGCGAGTAAAAATGCACCGGTACAAAAACTAACTATTTCTGCTCCGGCTTTATATTGATCAACAATCCAGGGAATAAGCTCACGATTCAATTCAATACCTTTATTTATATCGGTGTGAAGAGCGGGAATAATTATGAGGTCGGTTTTATTGATTTCACTAGTAAGAGCATCAGGGTGTATGCTGAATAAATCATTTTTTACCCAACTGTCTCTTCGAATACCTACTATTTGTACTTCAAAAAACGGCTGCTTCCCTGAACGGATTAAAGCATTATTTACTTCAGAAAAAATATGATAAGTGCCTTCAACATTACTTAAGCTGATATCACCCAACGGGATTAATAACGAGACATG
>CAYSGP010000120.1:0-7054 GCA_964430095.1 uncultured Ignavibacteriaceae bacterium | reverse complement strand
ATCTGGAATTCTAGAGTAAACCAGGATCCGGAAATTTGGCTGGCCAGAAAATGAATGACAGGCGGAATATTATAAACACTAATCATGGAAAACTTTTAAAAAATGAAGGGGAAAAATTGCACTCAATATCAAATAAAAATAAAAATTCTTCATGTTCATAATTCCTGCTGATTTTAAGAAGATTTTCAGGAATTTTTTTTCGCTTAACCTAGTTCAGCTCTCAAATATAATTTTTCCTTTAATAATACTTCCTTACGTAGTTAGGGTAATAGGAGTGGAAAAATTCGGCTTAATCAGTTTTGTGCAATCATTCATAATGTATTTTGTATTCATTTCGGATTACGGTTTTAATCTTGCAGGGACAAGAGAAATATCCGTTAACAGAAACGATGCAGGAAAACTTTCGGAAATCTTTTCCGCAGTTCTGCTGGTAAAGATTTTCATTGGAATTCTCTGTGTAACGGTTATTTCTGTCCTAATATGCACTTTCGATGTCTTTAAAGCTAATTGGATGTTGTACCTTATCGGCACTGGAATAATCTTCGGTTCGATTCTTTTTCCTCAATGGTTATTTCAAGGTATGGAAAAGATGGAGCTGATACCTGCCGTAAATATTCCTGTTAAGATTGTCCAGCTGCTTCTGATCTTTTTAATAGTCAAGCAGGAAGATGATTATATTTTATATTTATTTCTTCTGTCAGCCGCACAACTGGTAATTGGTATTCTCGGATTAATTACGGCAGTACAGGCTGCAAAAGTGAAACCGGTCTTTCCATCGATAGACAAAATGAAACAGCAATTAAAGAATGGCTTCAAATATTTCCCGGTCAATATTGGAATAAATATTTTCAATAACTCAAGTGTTTTTATTGTTGGATTACTGGCTGGGCAATATGCTGCCGGAATTTTCTCTGCAGCTGATAAAATCAGACTTTCTATTCATGCGACATTATCCGGATTTACAATGAGTGTTTATCCTCAAGCTGTGGAAATAATAAATGAATCAAAACAAAAATTTACGGAGTTTATCGGCAATATTTTTAAAGTATCGATTGTTCTAGGTATTCTGGTCGGTTTAATTTTATTTTCCTTTTCGGAATGGATTATATTGGTACTTTTAGGTCCCGAATTTAAAGAAAGTATTTTCATATTGAAGTTATTCTCAATTGTTATCGTCATTTTTTCTGCAACAGAAGTTTTGTGTTACCTTATTCTGCTTCCCTTCGGCTTTCATATTTTAGTTAATCAAATCATTTTATTTGCAGCTTTAATTCATATTGTATTATTAATTGTTTTAATAAATTTATTTAATTATCCCGGAACCGCATATTCAATAATAATTACACAGTTGATTATTATGTATGCCGCAAGATTTTCAATTAAAAAGAAAAATTTGATGAAGTCTTAAAGTAATTAGTTAGATTTAAGAAATTTGTAAATAACTTTTTTCAATTACTTTTATTGAAAAAATGCTCTTATTCTTTTATTAATGAAATGAAAATTCTGTTGAGCAGCTCTACCGGATATCCATCCCCGGATACCGGCGGACCAAACAAAATCATTTTTTATTTGCTTCGGGAATTATTGAGGCGTAAAATTGATGCCGACTATATCTCGAAACATTTTGAATTTAATAAGGAACTTGATAGAAGCATCGAGGTAAATTTTACGAACAAAATCAGGAACAAACTTTTCTTAAACAGTGCGCTTTACAGAAGAGCAGTTACCCATCCATGGTATCTTAACCGGCATTACAATAAACTCAGAGATTATTTCAGTTTAAAAGAAACTTTAATTTTAAATTACGACTGCATCAATTATCACGATGTATTGAGCGGTTTTCATTTAAGAAATTTTAAAAAGAAAAAGATTTTAACAATTCACACTGGAGGCAGCATTATTAATGAATTGGACCAGGCAGTAAAGTCGAATTTAAAAATGAAAATTTCACTTTTACAAAGAATTAAGCAGATGGAAGAAGCCGCTTTTAATGAAGCTTCTTATGTAACGTTTCCAAGCATTGCCGCCAAAAATATGTTCCTTGAAGATCTTGGCAAACCGGAAACAGATAAAATAAAAATTATTTACAACGGTATAGATTTTGAGGAAATTGAACAAATAAGTACATCCAAAGAAATATTTGACAAGTATGGAATTTCCCGTAAGCATGCCTGCTATATTTTCAATGCGGCTAGTCATATCAAAAACAAGCACATTGATAAGATTATACTTGCTTCAGAGCTTCTTCTTAAAAAATATCACTTAGATGTTTGTTTTATAAATGCGGGAACAGGTCCCCTGAGCCTGGATTTGAAAAAAATGGTGCGTAGATTTGGATTGGGAAAAAATATCTACTTTCTGGGTGTAATACCCAATAAAGATGTTATCAGAATAATGAAAATATGCGATTTCTTTATCATGGCTTCGGAAAGAGTAGTATTTGATATGGTAATTCTAGAAGCTTTGGCGGCAGGCACTTTGGTTATAGCAACTTCCGACGGCGGGAATAAAGAAATAATTAAAGACGGCGAAAATGGATATTTATTGCGTGAAAACGAACCGGAGGAGATTGCATTAAAGGTTACTGAAGCGGATAAAAGCGTGGTGAAAGGAACGAAGGAATCTATTAAATTATTTTCAATCGGTTCCATGACGGAAAAATATTTGGATCTTTATCAAAAATTAAGCTTATGATAAAAGTTTGTCATATAGTAAATATAATTACCGGTAAATCAGACGGTGTATTTAAGCATCTGAAAATGCTGTTTGAATTATCGGATAAAAATAGGTTTGAGCATTTTCTGATCTTTCATGGAAACAAAAAAATTGAGGATGAGCTTAAAGAAATCGGAGCAAAAGTATTTGTAGTTGATTCGCTGAACAGGAAAATCCCGTTAACCGCTTTTTTCCCTATTTATAGAATTATTGCGCGCGAAAATCCCCAGATTATTCAAACTCACCTTATTAAACCTTATGCAGTTGCAGGTTTGCTGAACATATTCCTCAGGAAGAAATTTATCTTTAACTACCATGGAATATTCATTGCCGGTAATGAATATTATAATTTCATTGAAAAATTTATATACCAGGTTATTCATTGCGTAATTAGTTTAATCAGAACTGTTGACCTTGTATTGGTTCCATCCGAAAGAAGTAAGCAGCTTTTAAGGTCTCAAACAAAACTCTTTCCCGATCCTGTTGTTTATTATAACGGTTACAGCTGCCGCGAAAATAATAATAATTTAGATGAAAATATCATAAGAACAATAACTCAAGTTAAAAAAGATTCTAAAATAATTGCTGTTGTCGGAAGACTCGAACGGGAAAAAAGAGTTGACCGTGCATTAATGCTTATCTCGAAGCTTAAATCGGAAGGAAATAATATTCAGCTCCTGATTTTTGGTGAAGGCAGCTTAAAGAAGAAGCTTCTTCACCTGGCAACTAGCTTAGGTGCCAACGATTCGGTTAAGTTTTTTGATTATATACAAAATATTGAGGGATATTTTAGATATTTTGATTTGATACTTTTTACCTCCGAGTGGGAAGGAATTCCTTTTACTCTTTGGGAAGCTATGGCAAACGGCATTCCTATCATTGCACCCGATGTTGGCGGCTTTAAAGAGGTAGTAGAAGAAAACATGTGCGGACTTATTTATCAGCCCGGAAATATGAATGATGCCAAACTAAAATTGCTTGCTATCTTGGAGGATTCAGCTTTACGGGAAAAACTTGGGAAGAACGGATCGGATGCAATAAAGACTAAATTTGGTGCAGATAATTTTATTAAGAAGTTTGAGTCCATTTATTCTGATCTTTTAAAAGAATGAAAAGGATACTTTACATCTCGCCTGATTTTAATTACAGCTGCGGGGTAAGTAAGATTGTATCCCTTTCATTAAAAAGATTCAGCTCTAATCCCGATTACCAGCTGCATTTTATTTATAATAAGGGGGATTCGCTGGATAGGCTTAGCAGTATTCCATCTTTGCAGCATAAAGCAATTCCTTTCTCAAAAGGAATAAAAAATTTCATTTATTACAAATCTTTTTTTAAACATGTAAAACAGTATTGCATTCACAATAAAATAGATTTAATCCATAGCTTTCACAGATTCCCAGAATATGTTTCTTCAAAAATTTCATCAGAACTAGGGCTTAAAACCGTAACAACAGCTTTAAGTTTTGTAAAGAACTTTAACAATATCAGCTTCAAGTCAGATATAATCATAGCTGGAAGCAATGCAATAAAAAAAATGATTGAAGAAAATTTTAATGTTCCTCCAGAGAGGATAAAAAAAATTTACCTTCCGGCGGAGACAATATCCGAAACTTCTTTGGAAAAGAAAAAAGAGCTGAGAGAAAAATTTCAAATTGGCTTCGAAAGTAAAGTTCTTCTGTTTATCGGCAGAATAAATAAAATCAAAGGTTATGATACACTTCTTAAAGGTTTTCAAATTGTAAATGCTAAGGTACAAAATGCTCTTCTATTATTATGCGGTGAGATTACAGATAAGAATTTTTATAAGTTCAAATTAGGGAACTCTGTAAGGTATATACCTCCGGGAAATGATAATTACCATTTGTACTCTATTGCAGATATTATCGTCCTTCCATCCAGAATAGATCCTTTCCCTTTTGTAATGATAGAATCAGGAACCTGCAAAAAACCCTTTATAGGTGGGAACACTGGTGGTATTGCTGAATTTATTGAAGAAGGGAAGAATGGTCTGCTGGTCGATCCTGAAAATCCTTTTATGCTCGCAGATAAAATAATTTACCTTTTGGAAAATGAAAATATCGGAAAGGAGTTGGGAGAGAATCTTTATATTAAGGTGAAAGAACAATGTGATTATAATAATTACTTTACTAGAATGGAAGATATTTATAATTCACTATTGAAAGATCCATGATCCCTGGAAAGATTCTAACATCATCCGGAGATGTGCTGGATATGGTTTTTTCTTCCTTAAAGAATAATGAGCCGCTGCTATTGACTTATTTCAATCAAAACTGCTTTAATATCTACCACGAAATAACTGCTTATAAAAATCTAATCGATAATAAATTTTCAGTTTATGCCGACGGCATTGGAATATTCTTTGTTTATAAATTTGTAAAAAGAATGAAGACTTCTAGAATTGATGCAACAGAATTGAATGGTAAGATATTAAAAAAATTAAATGAAAATAAAGCCGCAGTCGGAATAATCGGCGGAAATTTTAATCAGGAATTTATCCGGGAGCAGGTCCATAAACATGAATTAAACTTTTCAGGCTATCAAAACGGTTTTTTCCCCGAATCTCAGATTCCGGAAATTATAGAAAAGGTAAGAAGTTTTAAGTCCCAGGTTATTCTTATAGGGATGGGTGTTCCTAAACAGGAAATGTTTGGTGCGGAATTGAGCCGAATATTGGATCGGAAAATAATTATTTGCGTTGGTAATTTTCTTGAATACTATTTCGGGGTTAGGCGGAGAGCACCTGTTGTTTTTAGAACGCTTGGTTTGGAATGGGTTTTCCGGCTGATTAATGAACCGGGAAGGCTCTGGCATAGATATTTAGTTGGTATTCCAAAGTTCATAATTGTTATTATTAAAGAGTGTTTCAAAAAATCCGTTGATTGAATTTTATAAAAAATTTGGGTTTTGGATAGGAGAACTGAATACAAAAAAACTTGCATTATTTTTTTGTCTAAGTATTTTCCTGATGTTTTATCCATAACTTTATCCTGCAATTATTGATTTTAATTTTCACAGATACATCCCAATTGCCAAAATCGCTACAGGTTCAATTAACGGTTAAAACAAGACAGATACTTGATATATTTTGGTTCTAAGAATATATTGTTACCACTTATTTTGTTTAATATTAATGCAAAGCTTTTTTAAACTTCTTCTTCTCATACTCATCTCTGCTTTAGTTGATATTAATCCGCAGGTTAAATCTTCTCAAGTTGAAACAACATCATCCGATTTAAAGATTAATCTTGAATTTAAAAGCGAACGGTATAGTGTAAAAAATTTAGGCGGAAAATCTGTTCTGGAATTTACTGGTCTCATGGATGAAAGTGCCCCCGGCTCCCCGGTATTGCCGAAAAAAATTATTTATGTAGCAATTCCTCCCGGTTCTAAAGTTAATGCTTCTGTATTGAAAAAACAGGCTTCGCTTTTAAAAAATGTTGAAGCAGCTCTTAATAAAAAACCTGAAACTGTTAATGATTCGGCAATAATTTATAAAGATGTACTTCCTGATTTAAAATATTTTGCAGCCGATATCTTTCCTCCTTCTGAAATAACCCTTCTTGGTTATACCTGGATAAGGAATTTTTATTGCGCGGTAATCCAGATTAATACACATTCATATAATTGGAAAAGAAAAGAAATAACGGAAATAACTAAAGCCGAATTAAAAATTGATTTCTTTGATAATCATCCATTTACGATTAATCATGAGCCTGACACTGAATTTGATGAGATTCTTAGAAGACTGATTATTAATTACGATTATGCATCCGGTTACAGATCTTTTCCATTCCGCTCAGTCTCATTAGATTCTTCCGGAAATTGGATCGATTATTCCCAGGAGTATGTGAAACTTGCAATTCCGGAAGACGGAATATATCGTATTACATATAACGATCTTGTAAATTATGGGATCAATCCCGCTGTAGTAGATCCATCCGTGCTGAAAATCTTTATTAAAGGGGAACAAAGCCCTCTTTTTATAAAAGGAGGCGAAGATTTTTCCTTCGGTCAGAATGATTATATAGAATTTTATGCCCAAAAAAATTACGGCTCGCCAGACTATAGAAATATTGTGCCGCTGGGTGAAGATTATCTGAATTATATGGATAGATATAATGATACGAACTTTATCTGGTTGAGCTGGAATGGAGCTGAAGGATTAAGAGCCGACTCTATTGATTCCTTCCTTCCCGGCATTTCAGATACTTTAAATAACCATCTCGTTAAGCTTCATTTTGAAAAGGATGAGTTTTTTTTTTATTTTAATGCACTTTCACCGAGAGTGCAGCTTCCTTTCTGGCAGGAAAATAAA
>CAYSGP010000119.1:0-4269 GCA_964430095.1 uncultured Ignavibacteriaceae bacterium | reverse complement strand
TCGAAATATTATTTAACAGGAATTAATTGCATAAATTCATCAGATCTTTCTGCTTCACCGGATCCTTGTGGATTATTCTCTTTTTTATTTCGCTGAAAATTCCTGCTCAGGAACTAAATTCAGGCCGGCTGGATTCCCTTTACAACCGTTTCATATCATATAAGAATATAAGATCTGAAGGACTGCAATTATCTTCTCAAACAGATGATTCTGCTTTTGTAAAATGCGGCTTTGGCTTGATTGCTGAAGTAAGATTAAATTTTGAATTATTTACTCCTGCTCAGAAGAAAATATTAACAAAACTCCTGCAGCGTCCGCAAACGGATGCAAGCATAGTAAGCCCTTCCGGGTATTTCAGGATTCATTTTAATACCAGCGGTTTGGATGTTCCAAATTATGATCCTTCTCTCAGTATCGAAGAAAATGCAATGCAGGTTGCGCAAACCGCAGATTCTACTTTCAATTTTGAAGTGAACTTTCTAGGGTATCCTCCACCCCCGCAGGAAAACGGCGAAGGGACGGATAATCTATATGATATATATATAAGTTCAATCCGCGACTACGGCTATACTCAGCCTGAAGATTCCTTGGGAAACCAAAAATATACATCCTTTATTGTAATTCATTACGATTACAAGGATAATTTTAATACAAAAGGTTTGGATGCAATGCGTGTAACAATCGCTCATGAAATGCATCATGCCATTCAGATTGGAAATTATACCTGGGATAAAGTTTATAATGATTTATTTTTTTACGAATTAACGTCCACATCAATGGAAGAGTTCGTTTTTGACACGGTCAATGACTACTACTTTTACATGCCGAGTTATTTCAGAAATTCCGGTGTTTCATTCGGCTCAAACAGCGGCTACAATATTGCTATTTGGAATCTTTACATGCAGAATAAGTTCGGGATTGATATAATTAAAAGACAGTGGGTGCTTTTTGCTCAACCCGAAATAAGAGCTTTGGAAGCTATTTATAATTCAATCGACGAAAGAGGCTCTTCCTTCAAGAAAGAATTAAATACATTCGGATTATGGACATATTTTACAAATAAAAGATTTCCTAAGGGTGCCGAACAGGGATACGCTTTTGAAGAAGGGGCTGCATATCCGCTAATCACTCCTTTGGCAGAACAGATTTTTACTCCACATGAGGATATTTATGATTTGTCCTTATACCCGGCTTCCAACAATTATTTAAGAGTCATAAATGGTATCGATTCTTTAATTATTCTGATTTCAAATTCGGATTGGAATCTAGGGATAATTAATCCCGAATTGCAGGCCAGCTTTAATTACGGCTTATATGACCATTTTGTTTCAGGCAGCGATACAATAACAAGCAATTATTTTAAAACAAACCAAAGTTCGGATCCTCTTGTTTGGACTACTACTGAAATTCTTAATGATGCAGTAATTATTCAGCCCGTCATAGTTAATGAACATCATGCTTCCGTATTTCCATTGCCGTACACCTATGGGAAGAACGGCAACTTTATAAGATTCACTGTAGACAAATTTGAAAACACGACTGTTGATTTTAATGTTTATACAATCGGGATGGAATTGGTTTACTCCGCTTCAATGAAACTGGACCGGTTTGATGAGATCAGCAGTTATGTTGTATCATGGAGTCCGGCGGATAATAAAAATAAAAGACTGGCTTCCGGCGTTTATCTTTATATAATAAAATCCGGAGAAAATATTCAGAAAGGAAAGTTTGTAGTATTTAACCAGTGAGTATTAATTGTATATCTAAAATTTCATTTAAGATCTGTTCAAACTATTTTTCTTCACATTAATCAAAACAGATAAATGAATGCTTACTCTCTTCAGGCTCTTTCCATAAAAAAAACTTTCGGAAGAAGATTAATTTTCAGCGGTATTAATTTCGGGCTGAATAATAACGGAATCTTCGGGATCAGCGGGCCTAACGGTTCGGGCAAATCAACCTTAGCTAAAATTCTCTCGGGATTAATTTCCCCTTCAGGCGGAAAGGTAATCCATAACTATAACTCAAAAGAAATCTTACCCGAAAAACTTCACAACTACATCGGCTTCCTTTCACCTTATTTAGTTTTGTATGATGAATTTACCGCCTCTGAAAATTTTTACTTCATTGCAAAAATCAGGGGTATTCCGTTAGATAAAAATAGAATTGAAGGCCTCCTGAAGCAGTTCCTTCTTTATAACCGTAAAGATGATCTGGTGAAAACTTACTCTTCCGGAATGAAACAAAGACTTAAATTTATTTTTGCATTAATGCATTCGCCTAATCTGATTATTCTTGATGAACCGACATCCAACCTGGATGAAGAAGGAAAACAAACTGTTTATAAAATAATCCGTGAAGAATCTCAAAATAAAATTGTAATTATTGCTTCCAATGAAGAACGGGATCTTCTTCTCTGCACAGAAAGGATAATTCTGGAAAATTTTAAAACAATAGAACGCAGATGACGCAGAATACTCAGATTAACGCAGATCAGAATAAACAAGATTATGGTGTAACTTTTACTGCAAAATGAAATCTTATTATTTGTTCAGCAAAGATTATCATTCGGAGATAAGAACACGCTATGCCATTAACTCACTGATAATGTTCATAATAGTGGCAGTCAGTGTAATTTTATTTTCAATCGGTAATGAAAGAATACCCGGAAATTTAACAGCAGGGCTTTACTGGGTAGTAATCTTTTTTTCCGCTATGTCCGGATTGGGCAGAGCATTTATTTCGGAAGAAGAAAGAGGGACTTCGATGACCCTCCAGTTGATTGCTTCTCCTTCTACTGTTCTTTCCGGAAAAATTATCTTCAATATGATCCTTGTTTTTGCCATGAATATTGTAATAACTTTTATTTATTCAATTCTATTCGAAGAATTTGTGATTCATAATCACATTTTATTTATAATTAACTTTATTTTAGGAAACTTTGGATTGGCAGTTTCCGCCACTATAATTGCAGCAATCATTGCAAAAGCAGGCTCGAAAGGTACCTTGTATCCCGTGCTCTCTTTTCCGATATTACTGCCGTTAATTTTAACCTCTGCGAAACTGACATTATTTTCCATTGACGGCACAGCAATAAACGATGCAGTATTTGAGCTGGCAATAGTTGCGTGCTACGACGTAATTATGATTTCTGCATCATATATGTTATTCGATTTCATTTGGAAAGATTAGTAAAAATCCCGGGACTTAAATGATTTGGAAATTATTTCTTTTCTTGCTTTTAGCATTTGTTTCCATTGCGGGTATTGCATTCCCCATTGTTAAAAAACCAAGTGCATGGTATGAATTCCCGTTAATCCCTGGTTTAGAGGAGAATGCAAAAATCATTTTTTTTCATGTACCTACTGCGTGGCTTACTGTAATTGCTTTCCTGATGTCTACAATTTACAGTGTAAAATATCTCAGGAAAAAAAATCTTGATGATGATGCGAAGTCTTATTCCGCGGCGCAGCTTGGAATTATCTTTTGTATTCTTGCAACAGTCACCGGTTCGGTTTGGTCTAAATTTGCATGGGGTTCATTCTGGAGCTGGGATCCAAGGCAGACAAGCATTTTTGCACTGCTGCTGATTTACGGTGCATGGTTTGCACTTCGTTCCGCAATTGAACAGGAAGAGAAAAGAGCAACTCTTTCTGCCGTTTATGCGATCATTGCATTTATCACCGTTCCTTTTTTTATTTTTATTATGCCGAGGATAATGTCCGGTCTGCATCCCGGTTCTGCTGATGATACTAATGCAGGTCCGGTAGTCAATTTTAAAATGAATTCAAACATGCAGCTGATTTTTTATCTTTCCTTAACCGGTTTTACAATACTTTATTTCTGGATGTGGAGGCTCGGTTATAAATCTATTATTCTTACAGCCAAGTCGCTGCTCCGGGAGCAGAATAAACAACTTTGAGGATTAATTGGAAAATCTATTTCATTTCCTTGAAAAAAATTCAATATATATAGTGATGATAATTGTTTTAATTGTCTGGACCGGCATCTTCTTTTACCTGTTCAATCTTGATAAAAGATTAAAGAATGTAGAAAAGGAATTTTTAGGAGAAAAACATGAGAAATAAATACATATTCGGCGGAGTAATTGTAGCGGTGTTTTTGACATTAATGATTTATCTCTTTTCCCAGAGCAACATTCAATATGAAAATAATTTCAAAACTGTTATGTCGAAAGACAAAACTGTGAAAGCTACCGGCAGCTGGGTGAGAGAAAAGAGTTATGATATAAATAAAGAAAGCAGAATA
>CAYSGP010000118.1:0-4072 GCA_964430095.1 uncultured Ignavibacteriaceae bacterium | reverse complement strand
AACAATCTTAAAGATTATAATTCAATTTAAGATAACGGTCCGGTTTTATCCTTAAAAAAAATAGTTGTTAAAAAATCGATAGATTAAGAATCTTTCAAAGAGTAATTTTAAGTAATATTAATCAGCAGAGGTACCTATGATACCGGCAGTTGAATTAAAACCTCAATTGTTAGAAAGGCAGAAAAGATTAAAAAATGCCATTGACGAAATGGGTGAAACCGACCACATCGTTTTTCTTCTGCAGGAAGTTGACGCAGCTCTGGAGAGGATGGACGAAGGAATTTACGGGTTGTGCGAAATCTGCCATGATCCGATTGAAGAAGATCGGTTAAGGGTTGATCCCCTGGTAAGAGTCTGCCTGGGGGATTTAAATAAAATACAGCAGAGAATTCTGGAGGAAGATCTTTCTCTCGCATCGAAGCTTCAGACGATGCTCCTACCCAGAAATGATTTTACTTACAACGACTGGAATATTTATTATCACTATGAACCGGCAGGATTAGTAAGCGGCGACTACTGCGACCTGGTCAGCACCAACGGCAAAGCAAGCGGCGAATTTTATTTTATTCTTGGCGACGTTTCCGGGAAGGGAGTTGCAGCTTCAATGCTGATGACACACATGCATGCAATGTTCCACAGCCTGATTGAATTTAATTTTCCTTTAAATGCGCTTGTATCCAAAGTTAACAAGCTTTTATGTGAAAGCACTCTTTCAACTCATTTCACGACTCTGGTCTGCGGCAAAGCACATTCAAACGGCGAGATTGAGATATGCAATGCAGGGCATTGTCTGCCGGTATTAATAAAAAAAGATACAATTGCTGAGATACCGTCAACAGGCTTGCCTCTCGGTTTGTTTGCAGACCAGGAGTATTCAGTCTGCAGGTATCATCTTAATGAAGGAGAATCAATTTTTCTTTACACGGACGGATTGTCCGAATCAAGAAAAGAAGAAATCGAATACGGTACTGAAAGGATTGTAAAAATAGCCGGCGGACTATTTGGTAAATCATCGGTCAATTTTGTAAATACATTTTTAACCGATATTAAATCATTTTTATCCGGGACAAGCAAGCTAGACGACCTGACCTTGTTGGTTATTAATAGATTTAAAGGATGAAAGCTCTGCCGCATGCTGAGAATTACCTCCATCGGCGAAATTTTATTCGATATATATGAGGATAAAAAAGCTATCGGCGGAGCGCCGTTTAATTTTATTTATCATGTAGTAAATCTTACAGGTAAAGGAAATTTTATAAGCAGGATCGGCAATGATGAGCTCGGCCGGGAACTCTTAAAATTCCTTGAAGAAAAAAAAGTTAAAGCTCATATCCAGATCGATAAAACACATCCCACGGGAACTGCAAAAGCCAACCTTAATGAATCAACTAAGCTTCCCAAATGGGAAATATCCGCCGATTCTTCTTTCGATTTTATCGAGCCCGATGTCGAAACCAGCCGGATTATTCAAAAGCATACCGATTGCCTTTATTTCGGCATCTTAGCTCAAAGGGAAAATCACTCCAGGAAAACAATTCAGTCGTTATTCGGCAAAGGAATCAAATATTTCTGCGATCTCAATATCCGCCAGAACTTTTATTCTAAGGAAGTAATTGAAAAATCGCTTGCAGCCTCAAAGGTTGTGAAGATGAACATAGAAGAATTGAAACTTTTAAATGATCTTTTAGTGAACGATTCATTCGGGCTTAAAAATTCTGCCGAAAAAATAAAATCAAAATACAACATCGATCTTCTTTGTATTACACTAGGTGAAGAGGGCGCGGTGTTATTTAAGGATAATGATATAAATTCGTATAAAAGCAGAAGCTCCATAAAGGTAGTTGATACAGTCGGAGCCGGTGATGCTTATGCATCAATATTATGTATAGGATATATGCTGAATTGGAAGCTTGAAAAAATTAATGAAGCTGCAAATGAATTCGCCGGTGAAATAGTAAAGATAAAAGGAGCTCTGCCTGAGGGATATGAAATTTATAATAAATTCAGAGGAGATATTTTTTAAGGATTTTTCAGATCAAAAGGAGAAATTCATGGATGATTCTGAATTATAAGAAAAGCAGCTCGAAAAGGATTACAGGAGTGCATTTGGAATGGAAGATGTTTAGACTTTCCTTGATTATTGAGAAATAGCCGGAGAGTTATTCTTTAGGTTTAATATCAAATTATCATCAATCTTCTTTGATTCTTCTTTTGATATTTAATAGTTTTACAATAAACGGGAATTATTTTTTGAATTTTATTCTATTAAATATTGCTGCATTTATTTTCTGCAACCGGAACAAATCCTGTTTTTTCAGTCTAATTATTCCCTGTACCGCCTGCTGCTGTTGTTGATTCCCGCATAGCAGATTTCTATCCTTAACAATAATTTTATTTACTTTTTTGGAAATGAAATGAAAAACTCAGACAATAATTCTTTTAAATATTTTGCAAAAGATCTTTTATCAAAAAGGCAGACTCATTCATGCACTTTATCTCTAAAAACCGAAGCAATAGAATATCTAATTGGACTCATTGATTTTTTATTTCCGCATTTTTCAAGCAAAGTATATTATACGGATGAAGATGTTTTATCAAAGATGCAGCTTTTAAAGCGGGATCTTATCCAGTTAATGAAGCTTCTCAACGGTATAAAACCGGAATATCTAGAGCAGACTGCAGAATCATTTATCCGGAGCATTCCGGAGCTGCATAAAATGCTTTGGGATGATGCCGAAGCAATCTACACGGGTGACCCTGCAGCGGAAAGCATAGATGAAGTAATACTTGCTTACCCGGGTTTTATGGCGATTGTAATTTATAGAATTGCCCACGAGCTTCATCTTCTGCATGTTCCGATTATTCCCAGAATATTTACCGAATATGCACATGAAAAAACGGGTATCGATATTCACCCCGGGGCAGCCATCGGTTCCCCATTTTTTATAGATCACGGCACCGGAATCGTCATTGGGGAAACAACTTTGATTGGAAAAAATGTGAAGCTCTACCAGGGTGTAACACTCGGTGCATTGAGTGTTGATAAAAGCCTTTCCCAGACAAAACGTCATCCCACTATTGAAGATGATGTAATAATTTATGCTCAAGCTGTAATCCTGGGAGGAAATACGGTAATCGGCAAAAACTGTATAGTCGGTGGGAATTCCTGGATCACTCAGAGTATTCCTGCCGGTTCAATTGTATACAACAAAAGTGAAGTGAAAGTCAGGAGCAGCCAGGAATTTGAGAACACTATCGATTTCGTTATTTGATTTTTTAAATAATTTTTTGAAAGGATCCTATGAAAGCACAGAATATTCTTGAGACCATCGGCAACACGCCGCACCTGAAGATCAATAGATTATTCGGAGGCAAGCATGAAGTCTGGATTAAGCTTGAAAGAGCTAATCCCGGAGCAAGCATCAAAGATAGAATTGCTCTATCCATGATTGAAGATGCTGAAAAAAAAGGTGTTTTAAAAAAAGGAAGCATTATTGTCGAGCCGACATCAGGGAACACGGGCATAGGTCTGGCTATGGTAGCAGCAGTAAAAGGATATGAGTTAATTTTAGTAATGCCTGAATCAATGTCCATCGAGCGGAGAAGAATTATGACCGCATACGGAGCAAAGCTGGAGCTCACCCCGCGTGAACTCGGAATGAAAGGAGCTATCGCTAAGGCAAATGAAATTGCGGCGGGCAATCCGGAAGTATGGATACCGCAGCAGTTTGAAAATCAGGCAAACGTTGAAATTCACATTAAAACTACTGCAAATGAGATCCTGAACGATTTTCCGGATGGACTGGATTATGTGATTACCGGAGTCGGAACCGGCGGGCATATTACAGGAGTTGCGAAATTACTTAAACCTAAATTCAGAAATTTAAAGGTATTTGCCGTTGAACCGGAAGCTTCGCCCGTACTCTCGGGAGGGCAGCCAGGTCCGCACCCGATTCAGGGAATAGGTGCCGGATTTATTCCTAAAATACTTGAAACAGATCTGCTCGATGGAGTAATCCAGGTAAAGAAAGAAGAATCTTTCGAATTTGCTCAGCGTGCCGCTAAAGAAGAG
>CAYSGP010000117.1:0-2731 GCA_964430095.1 uncultured Ignavibacteriaceae bacterium | reverse complement strand
TAAATTGAGGATATAGTTCTCTTGCAACTGCTTCCGATATTGCAAGCGTTCTGATCAATACACTGAGGTCCGCCGGTAATTTAATCTGATGTGTCCGGAGCAATTCAATGAATTCATCTATCAGTTTGGATAGATTTATTCTGTTTAATGGAACTTTGTAGTAATGGCTTATAAATTCCATCAAATCAATTTTCAATCCGCGTAAGTTTGTATTATCATCAACAAAACCTATATTAATTAAAGCTCTGGTAATTCGATGCGGATCCTGATCTACTATTCCCATAATCATCTCTATGAAAGCGTTTCGCATTTCATCATCAATTCTGCCTACATTACCAAAATCAATCGGGGCAATAATATTACCGGGTAAAACAAAAATATTTCCCGGATGCGGATCGGCATGAAAAATTCCAATTTCAAAAATCTGTTTCATCAATGAATTCGCTGAATTCACTGTAACTTGCTTTGGATCAATATCAGCTGCTTCATTTTTTAGAAGTTCCGATATTTTAATTCCATTAATAAATTCAGTTACTAAAATGCTTTCGGAAGTATATTCCCAATAAACGATTGGTATTTTAATAGTAGGATCATCCTGCAAATGATTCCGGAAAGTATCAATATTATGCCCTTCAAAAACTAAGTTTAATTCCTTCTTTATTGTTTTATCAAATTCTTTTATGATTTCAACCGGCTGATAAGGTCTGCTTTCCGGAATATGTGTTTCGATCAATCTTGAAAGGTTCTTTAAAATTTCAAGGTCGGAATTAATTTTTTCTGCTGCACCCGGATGCAAAATTTTTACTGCAACTACTTCGCCATTCTTTAATTTGGCTTTATGAACTTGTGCAATAGAAGCTGCAGCAATTGGAGTCTCATCGAATTCTAAAAAAACATCGTTTATAGGTTTACCATATTCTTTAGTCAAAACAGATTTGATTTTCTCAATCTCATCCTTTTGTACACTATCCTGTAATTTGGAAAGCTCAACGGCGAATTCTTCAGGAATAAAATCCGATCGCAGACTGAGCAACTGTCCTAACTTTATAAATGTAGCTCCCAATTCTTCGAATGCCATGCGAAAACGTACAGATGAACTAAGAGCATTAAGGTTTTCTCCTTGAGTCGAAAGCAGATTTTTATCAATTCGCATTCGTTTAGCAATGCTAATCTTATTAACGATGTCGTTAAAACCGTATTTGATAAAAACTCTAAAAATTTCCTGATAACGCTTTAGTGTACTAATACTGTCTCTAATATTTCTTTTCATGATTTACTTCTGTCTAAATAGGTAATATTTTTCCCAGCGGTTTATCTTATTCGATTCATTTTGAATTAATTTTTTTCTCTAAGTTAGAGATGATCCTTCTCAGTTCTTTAATATCTTTTTGAGTGGCATATTCAAGTTTGTTCACGGCTTCCTTGACAACTGCGCTGGTTTTTTTCTTAAACTTAGTTTCACTTTTTTCAAGCTTGTTAAGTATTTCCTGTACAGTTTTTGATTTTTCTTCCTTTGCCAATTGACCTTTTTTAATCAACTCATCTACAAGGCTTTCAACTTTTTCCTTTGTCGTTGCAGCAATACCTAACCCCAGGTTAATGCTTTTTTCAATTATATCTTTCATTTTTATCTCCTTGGTTTATTTAAAGATTATGTTTTAATTAATTTTATTTCGTTCCCGTTGTCCTTCCCTCATTTAAAGAAATAATTTATAATATTGAACTTTATGTAGTATTCAATCATTATCGCAAATTCCGTTAATGGTTTAAATACAAGATAAATTGCAAGTAGTAAGTAGGTTACTGTCAATACCCACTCTAAAACTACTTTACCTTTTTGTTTTAGCTCCCCTTTTACTTTTTCAGCTTTGTCATTAATGTCTTGATCCATAATTGACGCTTCTTTCTTTGCAAAAAGCACTTTGTTTTATTTTATCACAAGAATTCATAATGAATGCCATCAGTGCAAAATTGCAAAAAACTTAATTTTTCTCGATTTTTCCACTTCTACCGTAAAAAAATTGCTTAAATAACAGTGATAGCCTATTTTTACTCCTTAAATAAGAGCAATTAATTTTATTTAGGGATTATAATGCAAACTACAACTGAAGATTTATCTTTTCTGATATCAATTAATGATGATGTAGCTGCAATAAAGGATGAGGAGAATTTGCTATATACAATTTTTATAAAACTACATGAATTTTATGGAATAAAAATAGGCGGAGGGGCATTATATGATAGAGCAAAAGAAAATCTCGGATTAATACTTGTAAAAATTGAAAAGGATAAAAGGCTGAATGATTCATTGGTATGGCTGCAGACATTTCCCGTAAATTCGATTCCTTTAAAAATTTCTATTTCAAATCCTAAAATAACCCGGCTCGATGCTAAAGACTTCCATATCATGCAGCCGCAGAATGATAAACAATCTTCTTTGGAAGAAGTACTGGAAGAAATGCACATTAATACTCTATCCTTACTCCCGATGAAAACCGGCGGCGAATTTATCGGATTTCTTATTTTTGCATTGGAACAGACCGGTCTTAGTGAAAAAGATGAAGGCTATTTGCTTAATCTTGCCAACCTATTTGGTTCCGTATATAAAAATTTAAAGACTTACGAAGAACTTCAGCGTAAACAAAAAGAAAAAGAAATACAGCTTGGTTTACTGGCAGATCTTCTTACAATTAGGGAGAAGGAAACTTTATTTAAAAAATTAGCCGATGAA
>CAYSGP010000116.1:0-3966 GCA_964430095.1 uncultured Ignavibacteriaceae bacterium | reverse complement strand
GTTACATTATGGCCTTCTTCTTCACTCCAGACCCCGATTACCTGCGGCATAATACTGGCAAAGTTCGCATTCATTATCCTGGCAAATAATTTCCTGTTTGGTTTTTTCGAAACCAGATCGATAATTCCGACTTCTAATTTTTTCATGCCTATTCTCTTCTTGTTTTTATTCATTAAAAAAAAATTAGTATGACATTCCCCCTAACAGGATTTATCTGCTCTTTATCTCTAATAAAGATATTAAATTAACAGGTTATGACAAATGAATCTAAAGGATAGAAAAGGGATTAATCCTTTTGATTAAAACAAGGAGAGTGTAATAAATTTAAAGTGCAGTTATCTTAGTTAAAATAAATCAAGCAGATATATTGATGAATTTTATCCATTCAAATTACCGGGAGATTTACATCAACTAAATCCAAGCACTTAATACCGTTAGAGACAGCCGGATGCAGTTTGCCGCACAGGAAAGCTTCAACACCTTCCAAAGAATCTCTTGGAATCTCTGCCCACGTTGCAAACGGGTCGGGACCATATTGCAGCAAGTTTTTGTCATTTTTTATTTTAAACAGTTCATCTCTTATAATTCCTTTACCAACTTTCACTGTATTGTTCAGACCGTCTCTGTACCATATTACATAAACTCCGTTGTCAAAATGTTCATTATCAAATTAATTAAACTCAAACGGCACCTAGCCTGCAGTATGCATTTAATCCATAAAACATTCATTTCATTGGGCTGGATTATAATGATTTCATTTGTTTAATTATTTATTGTTGAGATGCTCTTGGCAATCATCTTTAATGTGTCACCGGTGTAAGAGTAGTTTGCAATTTCAAAACGGGTGTGAAGTGCAAGTTTCTCCATAATATTGTGGATATGACTTTTGACTGTAAAAATGGAAACATGGATTTTTTGTGCAATCTCCTTATTGCTCAATCCCTCGCCGAGAAGTTCGATAACGTCCTTTTCACGTTTTGTCATACGGATTGCCTGTCTCAATTTTGATTTTTTATTTTCCACCGCGTGATTTACGATCTGTGAAAAAAGTGAATCAGTTAAAGGAGGCGGAAGAACGGTTGTCCCTTGCGATACCATCCGTATCGTTTCTAAAAGATCGTTTAGAGAAGCATCTTTTAGTATAAAGCCATTTGCGCCGGCTTGGACGTATTGAAGAATATCAGCCTGTACGGGTGCCAGGTCCATTATGATTATTTTTGCCTTCCGGAGCTCTTTTTTCAGGATTTCCACTACATGAAGGCTGTTCTGGCTGCGCAGCCCCATATCGAGAAGCACAACACTGGGTTTTAGCTGATGAATTTTATGCAGGGTATTTTTGCTGTCGCTCGTCCCGGCAATAATAAGAATGTCTTTATACGGTTTTAGAATAGAGAGTATTCCATCCCGTAAAATGCGGTTATCTTCAATAAGAAGTAAACGGATCTTCTTCATAATAATAATAATGTAATCAATATAAATTTCTTTTTTTCCAAATAGAGATTACAGGCGTTGGCATTATAAAATCAATAGTTCAAAGGGATGAAAAAAGGATGAATTTTAGAGAGGAGAATTCTATTCTTCCAGTAATGAAATTTCTTCCGAACTGGAGCTTTTCCTTATTGAATCATGCAGATACTTTGCAATCTGCACCCGGGTTCTTAATGCAAGCTTTTCAAGGATATTATGAACATGGCTTTTTACTGTGTAGGTTGACAGGTGAAGGTTTTGAGCAATTTCTTTATTTGATTGTCCCTCTGAAATTAATTCAATCACCTGCTTTTCACGCTTTGTCATTCTTACTGAATCTTTTAAAGCAGATGGGTTCGATCCGCTTATGGCATGTTCCACTATTTGTGAAAAAAGTGATTCTGTTAAATTTACGGGGAGCACCTGGAAGCCTTTTGCCACAGAATGGATTGTCTTAAGGAAATCATCAACCGTTGCATCTTTCAGGATGAACCCGGATACGCCTGCCTGAATAAACTCATAAATCTCTGTGTCTAGGGGAACCAGGTCCATTATTATGATTTTTACAGATGGGAAATTTTTTTTGATGAGCTTCACTAAAAAAAGGCTGCTGCGGCTTCTTAAACCAAAATCCAGGATAATAATTTCAGGCTTATTTTTCCGCATTATCTGTTTAATGTTGTCACCATTTCCGATAGTGCCTACCACATCCATTTCCGGATGCTTTTGCAGCATTGCCGTAAGACCTTCCCGCAGAAGTCGGTTATCTTCTATTAATAACAGCCTGATTTTCTTTTTAATACTTTTTTTCTTCAACATGGAAAAAATTTCCAGTTTAAATATAAAATATTTTTTGAACTTAAAAAAAATCAGGACAGGGAAATCTTTTATGAATGACTTCTTTAATATACCGGCAGGATTGTGCGGATGCAAAAAAAAAGCTGCGTTTAATGCAGCTTTTCAAGAGTTCAAATTTGGAAATTTCAGCTTCGTGGCTTAGCTTCATTAACAATGATGCTTCTTCCCTGCAGAGGCGAATCGTTCAATGCCCTTATAGCTTTTTGTGCATCTTCCGGATTTTCCATTTCAACAAAACCGAAACCCCTGGACCTTCCAGTGCTCCTGTCCATTACTACTTTTGCTGAAACAACTGTTCCATGCGCTTCAAAAGTATTTTGCAGCATCTGATCGTTAACCGACCAGGGGAGCGAACCGACAAACAACTTAGTACTCACTTCAGACCTCTAAAAAAATAATAATAAAAAAAACCGGTCTATTACCGGACACCCAAATTTATGGATAAAAAGCCCGCGTGCCTAATTATTGCGGAATAATTTTTTTAAATGTTTAATTTGTGTGTTTTAGATCGCTTTTTAGCCTTTTTAATCGTAAATGTTCCTGAATTCTTTGAGCATCGAAAGCGCTTCATCGGCAATTATTGCCGGAATTCCGAATTTCTCATTTATAACTCCGGGAAGGTTATCCCGGGGAATTTCAATCCTGGAATAATCCAGGCCGTTTAGTTCAGTCAGAGTAAGATTTCTCAGGCTGCGGAAGCCGCTCTCATTAAAGCGGACAATCCGGAGAGCGTTCATGAAGGCGGCGTTATCAGCATACGAATCTGCAATTACTTTCCGGAATTCATCAATTTTTCTCGGCTGGGGTTTCGCAGTATACCAATGCTGAAGGTCATTATCATTATATTGTTCTACTTTTGTATTCCCGTTTTTGTCCTTCGGCTTTATCATATACTTCTCTCTGCCCTGACAGATTATAAAATCTTCCCTTAAATTCCTTGGCAAAGGTTCCCTGAATGGTGCTGCATAGCCGGTATCTGCAATGAACTCATCTCCGTCAATTTTAACCATGCATATCAGATGCACATCCGGATTTTTCATATCGGCGCCGCAAAGCTTTGCGTCGAACCCGAGATGCTCCAGCAGCAGGTAAAGATAATAATTATTTGCATAGCATGTACCGCCGAAATTGTACTGCCCGATTCCGTCAAGAAATGTCCTTAGGCCGGGAATATAATTCATGCCTCTTTTTTTATAAAGCAGCTTGGAGATATTTTCAAAAGGAATTTTTAACAGGTGTGCTTTTATAATCTTATGCAGCAGTTCAAATGAAGGCTCCGAGCGTTCGATCCTTAAAAGATCCAGGTATTTATTGAAAAGTTTATATTGATCTGGCATTTTTGATCCATGCATAATTTAGAATTCATACTCAAATTCCTTACCGAATAAAGCAATAAGTACTCCGAAATTAATTTGATAAGAAAATTTCCCGAGATCACTTCGGATATGATTATAATTATTGACCAAGAGACCGATATCGCATCTTAACATTATATTTCCTTCAGGAACCAATTCAGATTCCAAAAAATGATGCAGCAGGTAATCAGCTTTTAGGCCTAGCTGACATCCGAAAAAAGAGGGGAGACCGACATCGAGTGAGTTTTCCTTTACTTCATATGATGTAGTATTCACTTCCGAATAT
>CAYSGP010000115.1:0-6980 GCA_964430095.1 uncultured Ignavibacteriaceae bacterium | reverse complement strand
TTAAATTTAATTTAAATAAAAAATAACCCCGCAGAATGAAGAATTTATTTTTAGTCCGTCATGCAAAATCAAGCTGGAAATATAAGAAGCTAACGGATCTAGAAAGACCGCTTAACGAAAGAGGGAAAAGAGATGCTCCCTTTATGGGAAAGCTGCTAAGCCGGCAAAAAATTAAGCCGGATATTATAATGAGCAGCCCTGCAAACAGGGCGCTGTCTACCGCAAAATTTTTTTGCGATGAAATAGATTTCCCGTTTGCAAATGTAAAAATTCAATCGGAATTATACATGGCTGATTCGGAAGAGCTGCTGGAAGTAATCGAAAATACAGACGGAAGCGCAAATACAGTATTGATTTTTTCGCACAATCCTGGAATTACAGATTTATATAACCGGCTTTCTGATGAATATATTGAAAATATTCCAACCTGTGGAATTGCAGGAATTCAATTCGGTGAAGAATCATGGAAAGAATTAAAAAATAATTCCGGTCATTTGCTTTTTTTTGAATACCCAAAAAAGTATTTTTCTAATAAGAAAGATTAGAAGCACATACAGATTTTAAGTTTTATGACTGAATACCCTTTATTTAATAGAGAGTTAAGCTGGTTATCATTTAATCATAGAGTTCTGCAGGAGGCCAAAGATCCCGCGGTTCCTCTTTATGACAGGATAAAGTTTCTCGCGATTTTTTCATCGAACATGGATGAATTTTTCCGGGTGCGTGTAGCATCAATACGAAGCCTGCTTGCTTTAAAAAAGAAGGCACAGGAAAAACTGAGATCTGATCTTGCATACCGTAAAGGTCCGGAGATTCTGTTAAAACAAATCTTTAAAAAAGTTAATAAGCTTCAGGATGAATTCGGAAATATTTTCCGGAATGAAATTATTCCCGAACTTAATAAAAACAATATATACCTGATTAATGAAAACGGGCTGCTGACTCCGCATGAAGAATTTGTAATGAAATATTTCAGAGAAGAAGTAACCCCAAATCTTCAGCCGGTTTTTTTAAGCAGAAAAGGTAAATCTGTCTTTTTGAAAAATAAAGCAATTTACCTGGCAGTGGAATTAGAAAGATCTGTTGATGATGAAACTAAAGACAAATCGGCATATGCCCTGCTGGAAATTCCATCCGATATTCTGCCGCGTTTCGTAGTGCTGCCGGAAGATGATGGTAAAAAATATATTATTTTTCTGGACGATTTGATCAGGATCTGTCTGCCGGAAGTCTTTCCGGGTTACCGGGTAGTCCGGTCCTATTCAATTAAGCTTACCCGGGATGCGGAGCTTTACATTGATGACGAATTTTCGGGTAACCTGCTGGAGAAAATTAAAAAATCACTAGCTAAAAGGGAGACCGGTTTCCCATGCCGCTTTTTATATGATTCAAAAATCCCAAAAAGCTTTTTAAATATCTTGAAGAATGCAGTCGGGTTATCAGGAAAAGATCTTATACCTGGCGCAAAGTACCACAACTTCAATGATTTTTTTTCGTTTCCTGTTTTAGGTCCGGAAAAATTGAGTTATGATTTACAGCTGCCGGTAAAGTCGGGTGAATTTCCTGAAGGTGCCTCGATTTTTGAAATCGTCGGGAAGAAAGATGTCATGCTGAATTTTCCATATCATACATATGATCATGTAATTAATTTCTTAGAAGAAGCATCCAGGGATGAAAATGTAAAATCCATAAAAATAACTTTGTACAGGACAGCAAATAATTCCAAAGTTATTAAAACACTAACCAATGCAGCTAAAAACGGGAAAAATGTAACTGCCTTTGTGGAAGTAAAAGCAAGGTTTGACGAAGGGTTGAATTTGGAAAATGCGGAAGAGCTGGAAAAAGCCGGGGTAAAGGTTCTTTACAGCTTTCCCGGATTAAAAGTTCATTCAAAAATCTGCCTTGTAAATAGAATCGAAAACGGGATGAGAAAGTATTATGCTTATGCTGCTACAGGAAACTTCAATGAGAAAACAGCAAGAATTTATTCGGATATAGGAATATTTACCTCAAATGATCTACTCACTATTGAATTAAGGAAGGTATTTTATTACCTGTCAAAAAAAAGCGAGAAAGAAAATTTTGAAAGACTCTATGTCTCCCCTTTTAATCTCCGCGAAAAGCTTAACGAATTAATTGAAAGGGAAATTCGTAATGCCGGGGAAGGGAAAGAAGCGTGGATGATTTTCAAGCTGAACAGTCTTGAAGATAAAAAAATCATCAAAAAAATTTATGAAGCTTCCCAAAGCGGAGTAAAGGTTTCAATTATTGTAAGAGGAATATGCTGCTTAATCCCGGGTATTAAAGATTTAAGCAGCAATATTAAAGTAATCAGCATAATCGACCGTTTTCTAGAGCATTCAAGGATTTTTATTTTCTGCAGCGGCGGAGATATTAAATATTTTATTTCTTCTGCAGATCTTATGACGAGGAATCTTGATCGCAGGATCGAGCTGTGTTTACCTATTTATGATTTAAAGATCCAAAAAGATTTAAGAAAAATCATTAACCTGCAGCTTAATGATAATATCAAGGCCAGAAAAATCAGCAGGTCCCAAAAAAATAAGTATTTAAAGATGCATTCCGAACCCGTTCGTTCGCAGTATGCAGTATATGATTATTTCAGGAATAAAAAAGAAGCTGAAAAGAAAACCGGAGCTGATTTGATTCAAACTTTAGGTTAAAAATCTTCGCCCATCACTTCAAATAGGCGGTTCATTCAACCGCCCTAAATCATTCGGACTAAATATTAACATTATGGCAAAAAAATTCGGAGTTTCCTTTTTTTTATTCTTAATGTTTTGTGCATTGGGCAAACCTCAAACAAATTCTTTAGAATCAAAAGATTTAAAGATAAAGATTGCACCTAATGAGCACTACAAAGCCGGAATTCTGCATAAGTTTTTCTTTGGTGCTCACTGGAGAGATTTATGGACCACTCCCCTGGAAGCTGAACTTATTGATCTCGATAAATTCGAAGGAGGAATCAAACCTTATAAAAAAGGAGGAGGTCTGCAGACAAAATCTCTCCGTTTTAAAGGAAAAGACGGAAGAGAATGGAAATTCCGTTCAATCGATAAAGACCCTTCCAAAGTACTGCCGGAGGATCTTAGAGAATCATTAGTTGCAGATGTTATAAAGGATCAAATCAGCTCTGCAAATCCGCTCGCGCCGGTAATTGTCGTTCCGATGCTGAATGCAGCCGGCGTTCTCCAGGCCGAACCGAAAATTGTAGTACTGCCCGACAACGAAAAACTCGGAGAATTCAGGGAGGAATTCGGCGGAGTACTCGGGATGATTGAAATTCATCCGGAAGCCGACAAAGATAAAGATGAACCCGATTTTAAAAGTGCCGAAAAAATTTTAGGCACATTTGATCTGCTGCACCGGCTGGAAGAAAAAAGAGATGAGAAGATCCAATCCAAAGAATTTTTGAAAGCAAGGCTGATGGATATTTTTTTCGGTGACTGGGACCGGCATACCGACCAATGGAGATGGGCAAAATATGAAATTAATAACTCGGAATTCTGGTATCCTATTCCAAGAGACCGTGACCAGGCATTTTCAAAATTCGACGGACTTATTCCGGCTATTGCCGCATATTACACTCCTCAGCTTGTCACCTTCGATGATGATTATCCGCAGATGGAGGATCTTACCTGGAACGGAAGATTTTTAGACAGGCGCTTCTTATCTGAACTGACTAAACCGGAATGGGATTCGGTAACACAATTTGTAAAAAATAAATTAACTGACAGCTTAATTGAAGTTTCCGTTAAACTGCTGCCTGAAGAAGATTATAAAATTGCCGGACCTGAAATGGTATCTAACCTGAAATCAAGAAGGGATAAATTATTCGAGGCATCTGATGAATTCTTCCGGCTGATAAATAAAACCGTAGATATTTATGGAAGCAATAAAAAAGATCAGGCCCAAATTAAAAGACTGAATGACTTATACACCGAAGTAAAAATTTTCAAACGGGGGAAAGATTCAGGGAAAAAGGGAGAACCGTATTATAGTAAAATATTCGATAATGATTTAACAAATGAAATCAGAATTTATCTTCTGGATGATGATGATAAAGCTGTCGTAACAGGTGCAGCAGACTGCAGTCCGATGGTTAGAATTATTGGCGGTCAAGGAGAGGACGAGCTGGCAGACAGCTCAATTGTAAATGGTTATTTTTTATCATTCATCCCCATAAAAGATGCTGAAACTAAAACCGGTCTTTACGACAGCGGCGGGAAATCTAAATTTTATGCCGGTCCAAGCAGTCTTATCGACAGGGAGGGAAATCCTAAACCTAAAGATGACCTTGAGAGATATGAACCCAAATTACGGGATAGAGGTCACGACTGGTTAATAAATCCGATTATTAATTACAACAGCAATGACGGTTTTGTTTTCGGAGGGGGTCCGATCCTTCTCAGCTATAATTTCAGATCTGTTCCCTATGAATATTGGATGACTTTTACTGCATCATATGCTACTCTTCCGCAAAGCTATAGAATTTATTATGACGGAATATTTAACTCAATAATTAAAGGCGCTGCTGTAAGACTGAATTTTTTGAACTCGGAATTAAGTTTGACAAAGTATTATGGATACGGGAATGAAACCAAACTGGACGAGAATCTTGAAGAAAATAATTTTTACGAATTGAACCAGAGAGTGCTGAGCATTAGTCCTAAGATAAGTTTTAACTTCTTCAGGAATAATTTTGTTACATTGGGTATTTCATACAGCATTGAAAATACGGGTCTTCCAAACATTGCATTAATAAATAACATTCCCGATTCGGCTTACGGCGTCGGAAAGATTCACTCGGTTTCGACATCTTTGTCATATACATTGGATTCAAGAGATGTTCCGGATAATGCTCAATCTGGATATTTTGTAAATGCCGGAGTATCCTACTATCCTAAAATGCTGGATATTAGAGATAATTTGTTAAAAACTTCTTTTGATCTCAGGGCTTATTTTTCAGCAGAAGTTTTAACCCCTGCTACATTTGCATTAAGAGCGGGGGGAGGGAGAATATTGGGTAACTTTCCCTTTTATAAAGCCCTGTTTTTAGGAGGAATTGAGAATCTGAGAGGTTATTCGCGTGAAAGATTTTCCGGAAATGCAAGTTTGTTCACTCAGGCTGAACTTAGAATCTTCCTAGCAAACCTGAATATAATTATTCCGGGAAAATTCGGGATTCATTTTTTCGGAGAGACAGGAAGAGTTTACACAGAAAACGACAATTCGAAGAAATGGCATCCTTCTTACGGGGGCGGGTTGTGGATGTCATTTCTAAGCCGGCAAGTAAACCTTTCATTCTCTGCTGCCTCTTCTCCTGAATCTACTCTATTCTATTTCGGAACTAAATTTGATTTTTAACTGCTGCAGCAAAATTTTAAATACAAATGATTAAGAATTTAAGTCCTGCTCACATAAACAGAATTAAAACAATAGCCTGGGTTTCGTCGGCGGGAGTTGTAATCGGGATTTTATTTGCGAACATTGCATTCGGTTTCACCGCTTACAGGATAATAAAGGGAGCAGTAATAGGGTTCCTGATTACCTGCATCAGCTCAACTGCGGAAATTTATTTTTTCCCCTCAAAGCTGAAACGTCTTAATTTTTCCATCGAATTATTTATACGTTCTTTATTTTATATCCTGGTGGTCACCTTATCTACTCTCATAGTCGTTATTCTGCATGAAAGCATGGAAGACGGCACCGGATTATTTACGACGATATACGGAAAGGATTTTAATAATTTTCTTCGTACCGATTTTATTTACATCTTTATTTTTGCATTCTTCGGAAGCTTCATATTGAACTTCATCTGGCAGATAAATAAAATTCTCGGGAAAGGAAGGCTTATTAATCTTATCCTCGGCAAATACCGGAGGCCGAAAATAGAAACAAGAGTTTTCATGTTCCTGGATATTAAATCGTCCACAACTCTAGGTGAAAAATTAGGCGCGGATCGATACAGCATGCTGCTTCAAGATTTCTTTTATGATCTTACCGATCCGGTTCTTGAAACTAAAGGAGAAATATACCAATATATCGGAGATGAAGTTGTATTGACCTGGAAAGAAGGAAAAGTACCGTTTAACGGAGAATATTTAAAGTGCTACTTCGGAATTAAAGAAAAAATAAATGAAAGAAGAGAATACTACTCAAGCAAATACGGCGTCATCCCGGAATTCAAGGCTGGTGTTCATATCGGCGAAGCTGTGGTTACCGAAGTGGGAGACGTTAAAAAGGAGATTGTTTTTCACGGAGATGTTCTCAATACAGCTGCAAGAATTCAGGCGCAATGCAACGTACTTAATCAAGACCTTCTTATTTCAGATACGGCGCTTGAGAAAATTAATCACTCAGGAAAATATTACGCCAAAAGCATGGGAATGTTCAAGCTAAGAGGGAAAGAAAACGAGGTAGAACTATTTGCGGTATCAAAAGCTCAAGTTTAGTTGAAAATTATTTAAGGTGATATTTAGTTATTGTTCCCTCCCCATTTCCGCCTTCATCGCTTATAATAATTTCCGAATCGGATGACACTGCAATTCCCTCGGGCTGCCTGTGAAATTTATGATTTAATTTTACCGCATCAAGAAGTTTCCCCTCCGGGGAAATTTCCAGTATACATTTTTCATTTGAAGATAAAATAAAAAAAGAACCTGTTTTAGGATCTCTTTCAATTCCTGATGGAGCAAAGTTTTTTATCCCGAATTTTTCATCCAATTCATCCAGTGAGATCAGAAACCGGGGTTTTTCATTTAACTGCCTGGTGCTTATATCAAATGAATATATTGTTTTGTATGAGTCAGAAGCTTTACCCGGATCGCCTTTGCAGGCAATCAACAGCGAATAAGTTGAGGGATCAAAACATAAACCTTCAATGTCATTTTTCCGGGATAAAGGAGTACCGAATTTAGTGTAGTTTGAATAACCATTATTCTTCTGTTCATAAAAGA
>CAYSGP010000114.1:0-5287 GCA_964430095.1 uncultured Ignavibacteriaceae bacterium | reverse complement strand
TACACTCATTCAATCTGGTTTGATGAAGGGATAAGAAATCTGGATAATTATAATCAGGAGTTTCTTGTTTTTAATTTGTCTCTGGGGATTGGATATTCATTCTGAAAAGAATAGTAACTTTAAATTAAAATGCCTTCTCATTTCATGCAGTCATCCAATCATGCATTCATGCCCGGAAGCAGATTAAGATTAGGATTAAGAGTAAGATTAAGACTTTGAAAGTACCGAAGGCCGGACTCGAACCGGCACCTGGTGTGAGCCAGACTGGATTTTGAGTCCAGCGCGCCTGCCTGCCGGCAGGCAAGTCTACCAATTCCCGCCACCTGGGTTATGTAAGCCTTTTTAAGAATTCCTTTCCGACTCCTGACTTTAAGTATTTTTCTCTTTCCCTGGCTTGAATTCTTGTCTGAAAGAATTCTTGATAAATTAACTTGAATGGTCTGAATGATCTTGTTGTTTTCTCATAACCCATATTATGACGCTTGAAGCGATCTTCTAAATTTTTTGTCAACCCAACATATATATAATTTTTAATAAGACTTTTTATTGCATAAACGGAGAACATTGATCCTCCATATTAATAATTAATAATTCAGAGTAAAGGTTTTAGTGAAGGGAGCCCCAATAAGGTTAATCAAAATTTCAGATTCTTTTGTACCGAAGGCCGGACTCGAACCGGCACCTGGTGTGAGCCAGACTGGATTTTGAGTCCAGCGCGTCTACCAATTCCGCCACTTCGGCTTACAAGGAAAAAGGAAAAAGTAAAAAGGAAAAAATAAAATTCGAAAGAAAAATTAATCTTTCTCTTTCTCTTAATCTATTTCGAAGAAAGATAGCTTACGGCAGATTCTATAGTATCGGAGATCTTAAAAAGCTTGATCAGGTTCATTGCACCGATTATTGTATAGATATCTCTTTCTACGCCCACCAGAGTCATTTCCCCTTCCTCTGTGCTGAGTTTTCTTTGAGCCCAGACCAGCGCTCCCAGAAAAGTGGAATCAATAAAGCAAACATCGGTCAATTCAATGATGAATTTCCTGTATCTTTGAATGAACGCAGTATTTATTATCTCTTTAAATTTTGCCGCTTCTTTTAATGTAGCGCGGGTAAAATTCACCTTGATTATATAAATATCTTCCTGTGCACTTAAAGAAAAATCGAAATCCGAAGGTAGAATCATATTCCTAAAATTTCCGTAACATAAGGATGAATACAATTAAATACTATTTACTAGTTCTAAAATAACTAAAATAAAAATTTATTCCTTGCCGGAGGTGAATTAATGTACTTTAAAATTCTTAAAATAATTTAGTCTATTCTAAATTTTTTAACTAGTCAAATAAGCGGGATAAAATAATAAGTCCCAAAAGCGTAAACGGATCAGCTTCCAGGACTTTAGTTTATTTCTGTGTTTTCTTGAGCTCTTCTAGAGCAGCTTTTTGAAGCGTATTTTTCATTTCCTTAGGCAGGATAACAGTTTCATAATATTTACCATCCTTCCCTTTTTCATCGGGAGACGAAATGAACAATCCATTGGACCCGTTCACAATGCGGAATCCTTTTAGAATGATTCCGTCCGGCGTCTGAACGTCAAAAAACGCAGCTGTTTTCCCGCCTGAGCTGCTTTTAACCTGATTCAAACGAATGACTTTCATGTAAACCTCCTTTAAGTTTTATTTGTATATAATCCCCTTCATAAAATGAAGGAGGTAAAATCCAAAGGAATGCAAATATCAATTTTATTTTGCAGAATAATTCTGTTTTAGTTATTGTTTGTTAAAGAAATATGGGCCCCTCTTTGAAGAATCATCCCCAAAATCTCTACCTAAAAAAATTCCCCGTATAATTACTTAAAAATTTCATTCAATTATTTTAGTATAACTGCCGGAAATGCCCTCTTGACTTTAAAAAAATATTCACAAGTTTAATTTTTCAAAATTCTATTGAGTGCAAGAATAGATTAAAGCGGAAGAATCGGATTTCCCCAATAGAAAAATCTAATATTTCTCATTGCAGAGAAAAAACAATTTAATCAACCTTCAATTATAAATTCATTAATAATGTAAATCAAATTTTTATATAAAAAATTTTTTCTGAACTTTAATAAATTGTTATTAAGGATGAGAGTTAAATACAAACAGTTGAACCCCAAAAACCTGAAATTGAAATAGAACCATGCTAAAGGTCTATTTCGTCCTGCCCTTCCGGAATTGACAATAAATTCTTGAAGTACTGCAGCTTAAGCTTATCTGAAGTAAATCTTTTATGCTTAAAGCGGTTTGAAAGCTGGCTTATTTTAATGGGTCCCTGGTTTTTGTGCTGGTTCCTCCGGCTTAAATATGCTTTAATAATCCTTACTTGTTCTTCCGGAGTTTTATGTGTTAGATCTACTTTTCCCATAGCTCAGGATTCCGTTTTGTTAATGGTAAAATTTTTTTCTAACTAATAAAGCTTTTGCAAGTAATTAAACAGTTTTCTTAAAATAATATTATTGGGAAGGAGCACATTTTCAAATCTAATTTGCTTTTAAGCATTGTTCAACAGCTGAAAGAATACTCAACTCATCAAAAGGTTTACTTATATAACCGCACGTTTTAATGTTTTTTGCCCGACGAATTGTTTTTTGGTCAGTTGAACCGCTTATAAAAATCAATGGTATATCTAATTTATTCAAATAACCGGCAACTCTCAAGCCTTCGTATTTTTCATCAAGATTAATATCAAGAAGGACTAAATTTGGTTTAATTTCACTTATTTTTGCAGCTATGTCATTAAAATTATCAAGGATTGAAATCACCGAGTACCCCGCTTTTTCCAAAAGCATTTTCAAATCCAGTGCAATTATCTTTTCATCTTCTGCAATAAGGATTTTAAATTTTTCTATATTCATCTATATTCAAAGTATCGGTAAAAAGATAGTGATGAAAAATTAATTATCAAAGAAAATTTTAGTAAATGCAAAAAAAAATTCAAATTGATTTAAAAAAAATAAAAACTCTGCTTCCGGATTCCCCCGGAATACTCCGGAAGGATGAATATTTTAATTCCGCAGTCTTAATTCCTCTATTATTCTTAAACGGCGAATTTAATCTTCTGTTTGAAAAAAGATCGGCTCAAATACGGCAGGGAGGTGAAATTTGCTTTCCCGGCGGCGAAGCCGATCGGCTTAAGGATTCAGATATGCTTGAAACTGCAGTAAGAGAAGCCTGCGAAGAACTTGGAATAAACAGAAATCAAATTTCCATAATCGGGTGTATCGATACCCTAGTCGGATCAATGGGTGTTACTGTCGATTCTTATCTGTCTGAATTAAAGATAAACAGTATTGGAGAGCTGAATATTGATAAAAGCGAAGTTGAAAAAGTATTTTCTGTTCCTGTTTCTTTTTTTATCCAAAATCCGCCTGAAAGCTATGAGTTGAATATAGAAGTTCATCCGTTCCGCACCGATGAAAACGGCAGAAGGGTTGAGCTTTTTCCCGCAAGAGAACTAAAATTGCCTGAAAGATATTATAATTCATGGCAGGTCAGAAAACATAAAGTTTGGGTCTATAAAACCGGCGAAGGAGTTATCTGGGGAATTACAGCCGCTTTAATTAAGGAAGTGATAAGAATAATAACTAAAACATTGGAACCCGCGGCTACAGAATAATTTTTATATCAGAATTTTTTTGAAGCTTTTCGTATACCAGGTCACGCACAACTTCATTCGGCACTACAATCAGGAAATTCAAGCTTACGTACTTCCCTCCGCTGCTTACATTTGAGGGCGTAACGGAATATTCCAAACCTAATGATGCTTCTTTTATCGCGTACAGAATTTTGTCTACATCCGTTCCGATCACTTTGTAGCCCCATTCACAAGGATAATTTATTTCAGGTCTGGGGCTGCCGGGACCAATAATCATTTTTCTCCTATTTTAAGAAGCGAATTGAACCAAATAAATTTATTACTTCAATCCAAATAAATTGATCTTTAACTGCAAATTAATTTCTGCCTTCATTTTTTATTCGGTTAATTCAAACTGCTTTGATTACTTTGTCTGCCGGGATGTTTTGCAGTTTTTTATTAAACGGTATGTGCAAAAGTTTCATATAACTATTCATATTCATGAAAAATTGGCTGTAACTTTTATCCCCGCTCATTACGCTTGTCACTGCTTCGCTTAATTTCTGTCCGTATAAGCGGAAGAGTTCAGTCCGCAGCTTCGGAAAACCGTAGACAATCTTCCAGAGAATTTTTGCATATCTAAGTTCTTTTAAAATTTTTTCTTTTACACTCCGGGTATAGAAATATTCTGCAAGTTCGCTATTTAATCCGCTTTCAATTATAGCCGATGCAGCCAGCTTTCCGCTGAGGATTGCGTAGCTTATTCCTTCTCCGGTTAAAGGATCGGCAAAGCCGGCTGAATCCCCTGTAAAAAATATCCGGTTCTTTACAAATTTTTTTATCCCCGGATTAATTCTTACAAAAAAGCCATGCCTCTCGATTTTTACCGCCTCCCTTATTCCGAGCAATTTTAAATATTCCAAGGTAACTTTATTCAGATTAAGAGAGCTTTTTGCAAGGAATGCCGATCCTATTGATAGATGATCTTTTTTGGGAAAAACCCATGAGTAACCTTCAGGGAAAATGCCGAAATCAAATCTGGCAGATTTATTAAATCGGCTGAATGTATTATCTCTTACATATACTTCATATTCTACTGCAGGAGCGGAGACGGTGTAATTACTCCAGCCGGATTTTTTAGAAACCGTTCCCGAAGACCCGTCGGCGGCAATAAGAAATCCTGCTCTTAACTTTCCTTTGCTCGTTTCAATTTCGACACAGCCTTTCCGTTTATAAACTTCAAATAATTCACAATTATCCATGACTGCAGCGCCGCTTTGTTTAGCCAAAGACAAAAGGAACCAATCAAAGTCTTTCCGCATGGTCATTATGATTACCGGCCGGGATTTTTCCACATAAAAATGAAAATTATTTCTGACATCTATTATTTCCGCATTATAACAAGAACATTCGGCAACCGCGCTGTAATCCACCGGAAGAAATTGAGAAGTTCTTCCAACCACGCCTCCTCCGCATGTTTTATAGCGTGGAAGTTTAGCTTTATCTATTACAAGGGTTTTTATTCCTTTTTGTGACAGCAGCAGTGCCGCAGATGATCCCGCTGGACCGGCTCCGGCAATAATTACATCAAAGTTATTCATTTGCTGATATATTACTGTTAGAAAAAGGAAAGCTTTAACAAAATATAATAATCAATATTTTAATAAAAAATTTTCCA
>CAYSGP010000113.1:0-3024 GCA_964430095.1 uncultured Ignavibacteriaceae bacterium | reverse complement strand
CTTTCCCGACTAGCCCCCATTTAGCACCGCCTTCATATATTGCAGTATTAGGGCATTCCGGTTCACAAGCTCCGCAATTAATGCATTCTTCGGTAATCATTATAGCCATGAATTTCTCCTACGTAACTTTATTATAATCTTTAGACAAAACTAATGAAATTTAATTAAATGATTCAATTAAATTATCAATAGGGTAAATGATGTTTATTTCGGATTGCGGATTTCGTATTTCGGATTGAGAAAAAAATTCGAAATCGGAAATCCGAAATCCGAAATTCGTTTACCAGCTTCCGCTGGAGCCGCCGCCGCCGAATGAACCGCCGCCGCCTGAAAATCCTCCGCCTCCCGAAAACCCTCCTCCGCCGAATCCTCCCCAGCTGCCGCCCCTGGATGAGCCGCCGAATCCTCCCGGGAAAAAAATAAATCCGTTACTTCTTCCGCCTCTTCTTCTCCTGAATAAAAAAGTAAAGATAAAAAATAAAATAAATATTATCGGAATGAATCCCGGCACTTTCTTTTCCTCTGAGTCATCCTTGGGAACAGCTTTATATTCCCCCGCAATTGCAGACATAGCCGCCTGTATTCCGTCGGAGATTCCGGTATAATAATCACCCGCTTTAAAATGAGGTATCATTACATTCCTGATTATTGAACTTGCTAATGCATCCGGCAGGACTCCTTCCAATCCATAACCAACTTCAATTCTTGCTTTTTTATCATCCTTAACAACCAGAAACAGCGCTCCGTTATCATGTTCCTTCGTACCGATTTTATTTTTTTCCGCAGTTTCAATTGCAAAATATTCAATAGGATAATCATTCAATGTTGAAATCATTAATGCAACAAGCTGACTGCTGGTTGTATCTTCATATGTTTTTAACCTATAATTTAAATCATCAAGCTGGCCGGAAGTTAGAGTACTTGTAAAGTCGGTTGCCCACTTCTCTAATACCGGAATTTCCGGCTGAGCCGGCAGCGATATAATAAATGAAAGACAGCAGATAAAAAATTTAATCAAATCTAGAATTCAACCTTCGGGGGAGTTTCTGATCCGGGAACAGCTCTGAAATATGCTTTCTCTTTGAATCCGAATAAACCTGCAAACAATGAGCCCGGAAATCTTTTTATTGTAGTATTATAGTTTTGAACTGTTTCATTAAACTTTCTTCTTTCAACGGAAATTCTGTTTTCCGTACCCTCCAGCTGAGCCTGGAGCTGAAGAAAATTTTCATTGGCTTTTAATTCAGGATAATTTTCTACTGTGACGAGGAGCCGTGAAATAGCATTGCTCAACTGACCCTGCAGCTGCTCAAATCTTTGGAATGCCTGGGGATCATTTAAAACTTCAGGAGTAATCGTCATCTGGCTTACTTTGGCTCTGGCTTCGGTTACATCAGTCAATACACCTCTTTCAAAATTCGCATATCCTTTTACAGTATTAACCAGGTTGGGAATTAAATCTGCTCTCCTCTGGTATTGATTCTCCACCTGGCTCCAGCTCTGGTTTACACCTTCATTTAAAGTAACTAAATTATTGTAAGACCCTATTCCCCAAAAAACCAATATAGCTAAAATAATTAAGACTACCCCCGCTATTGAACAGCCGATGAGCATTCCTCGTTTCATTAATCCTCCGGGAAAAATTTGGATTGATATTTACTAAGAAGAGGAAAAGATAATTCCCTTTTAAAGGAATTGTATTGTCTTAAGTTCATCAAAAATTTCAATTCCGCTTAAGTAATCGAAAACTTGATATAAATTTAAAATATTTTTTTTTGAATATCAAAAATACATATTTCTTTAAGGCTTTTCCCCTTTATACTGATTCTTCAGATAGTCGAGGGCAGCATTAGATATTTCTAAATTTTTTTTGACCGCAAATTTTTCGGCATTTTGTATGTTTCCTGAATAAAACCTCAGCCACAAAAAATTGCCGACTATTAAAGCGTCAAAATATCTTTCTTCAATGAAAGAATTAATTGTGATATATCCCCAAAGGACATTCCATCCCAATGAAATTAATCCGCTTATATAATTGCCGGTGTAAAATTGCCCTGCACCGGGAATAATGAACGAAGATACTTTTGCAAAAGCAACTGAATATTTCTGGTCTTCAATTTTATCTGCCAATTCCTTCAATTCATGACCGGGGGAAATCTTTCCGAAGAATTCCGATGCTTTCTCCCATTCATCATTAAAAATATAAGCCCATCCTTTCCAGTAATAAAGCTCATCTTTTTTTTCGGCAAATTGCTCATTTTCTGCCAGTTTATCTATTAGTTTTAGTGCCCAGGAAATTCTTCCTGCAAGAATGTTTGTCCTGATATTTTCAATTTTAGCAGTATACCTCTCTACCGGCGTTCTGCCGGAGAATTCGGCAAGAGTAAAATATTGAAGAGCTTCGGAATATTTCCCCCCCATTTTATAAGAACTGCCGATTAAGAAATTAGCTTCAAACTTGTAAGTGCTGTCTTTATCAAAAAACAGCAGTCTTTTAAATTCAGTTACGGCATCAAAATATTTTTCTTCATTAAAAAGCTTATGAGCATAATTAAACTGCCCGGCAAGTGAAGTCTGGGGAAAAATGATCCCCGGAAAAAATATTGGAATGACAATATAATATTTAATAAAAAACTTCATTTGCAAAAAACATACTCCGGTAAAAAATAATTCTGCTTATCAAGATAAACATCCAGATTATTGTAGAAGTCAAAGTATAATTTTGCATTATAAATTGGAACCCCGGCTGCAGAACCGTAAATATTGCCTGCATAAAAGAAAGCAGATATGCCGGCAAAAAGCCACCCGCGGAATTTATGATCTGCTTTAAAATTATCGTATGATAAATACCCGAATAAAACAGTCGCAGCGAATGCGGCAATTCCGTCTCCGTATTCTTCAATATAAAATTTACCTGCTCCCGGAATAAGAACGGAAAGAATAACGGCAGTTACTTCGCTTTTAATGGGAGGATTGCTTTTCCATTCATAAAGCTTTTTAATCTGATCCCTGTTCCCTTCCGGA
>CAYSGP010000112.1:0-3250 GCA_964430095.1 uncultured Ignavibacteriaceae bacterium | reverse complement strand
TCCCATTCCCTGAAGGGCAGCGGTAACGGAGTACTCTATTCCTATTAGTAAAAAAGAATAAGAAAGAATAGTCATATAGTCGGAAGCAAAAGGATGAACTTCGGCAGGAGTACCCAATAGTCTTAAAATATCCGGCGAGAAATTGTACAGGTAAATAAAGAAAAAAATTGAGATTATTGTATTATAAAAGAATGAAACTTCGGAATACCGTGCTGCTTTCTGAATATCATTTGCACCGAGAGAATGAGCAATAATAATTGTCGCTCCCATACTGATTGTTAAAATGAACGACACATGAATAAAATAAGGGAATACGACATTTCCAACAGCAGATAACATTAAAGGATTATAGTGCCCCAATAGTGCAATATCAACCTGGAGCTGAATGTACTGCATTAAATACTGGACTATTATCGGTGTACCGATAAGGAAAAGTTTAGAGCTTATATTTTCAGGTTTTATGGGATCACTCAATTTTAACCTGCGTATTTAAACCACATAGGCACATAAGAACACAATAGGGAATTTCTATGTACATTAAGTGTCTATATGGTTTTAAAAATTAATTATGGAAGAAAGCAAAATTTGAAAATGTTTTTTTGAGAATCAATTACAGCAGCAGCAGGTAACCGGACGGGAATCAATAATAGTTCCATACTTGTCAAATTCGAAATGGCAGCATCTCATAAGCGCATCTTTAATCATTTGCCTGCCGCGCTGGACACGTGATTTTGCACCCGAAACGGAAATCCCTAATTTTTTTGCAAGTTCTGTTTGCGGCAATCCTTCGAACTCAACTAAAAGAATTGCCTGGGCATATTTTTCAGGAAGTGATTCTGCTATCTCTTTAATTCCCGAAGCGATTTTTTCCTCTTCACTGATTTCAACTTCTTCCGATATTAAAATGCCGTCAGCCGCAGGTTTATTCCGGCTCATTTCAAATTCTTCCAGTTCATTTATTAGGAGGGATTCAATGTCTACAAGATCAGCTTTATGCTTTCTATAATAATCAATAATAGTATTTTGTGCAATTTGATAAACCCAGCTGCGGATTTTTGTATCATCTTTAAGTGTATCGATCCTTGAATGTATTTTTAAAAAAACATCCTGGAAGATATCTTCTGCGGCAGAAGCATTCGATACTCTTTTCCGGATAAATGATTTTATCCTGCAGCAGAAATTCTCCCAGATTTTTTCGGTTTTACTTATCATAATTTTACTTTTCCGCAACAACCAGCATTTCAAAGTCATCGGTGGTTAGTTTATCATTCCGGCTGAATGCTCCGAGCTTCGCTCCGAAGATATCTATGGTTTTAAAATTAAGGGATTTCAACAACCATGTAATTTCCGAAGGAACATAATATCTTTCATTGCAGTGCAGTTTCTTTTTATTTCCGGAATCGTCTTCAAAAGTTGTAATATTATACTCACGGAATTCCATTAAGTCGAAGGAATTGTTCTTATAAGAAGAATTCCCTTCGACAGTATGGGAATTAATAAAGTCTTTAACGGAATGGAATAAGGGAAATAAGCCGTTCAAAGTAGTAAAAATTAATTTTCCTTTTGGTTTTAAACTCTTAGCTGTGTTCTTTAAAATATCAAAATTCATTTCATCAGTTTC
Source organism: uncultured Ignavibacteriaceae bacterium (assembly GCA_964430095.1). Classification (GTDB taxonomy): domain Bacteria; phylum Bacteroidota; class Ignavibacteria; order Ignavibacteriales; family Ignavibacteriaceae; genus DATKLQ01. The sequence goes on along the minus strand of CAYSGP010000112.1, from coordinate 1,629 downwards.
CATTAAAGAGAATCCGCCTTCGCAAAGCATTACTGCCAGATTAAATTCATTATTGAAAGGCAGGTTTCTCGCATCATGTTTTTGAAAATCAATCTTCAAGCCTAACTGAGCAGCTTTTTCTCTTGCCCGTTTTAATTGTGAATCGGATAAATCAACTCCGAGAACATTATAACCTCTTTTTGTCAGCTCAATCGAATGCCTTCCTGTCCCGCATCCGATGTCTAGTATTTTTAGATTTTTATTGAAGTCAATTTCCTTTTCAATAAAATCGCATTCGCCGATTGTTCCCTGCGTATAGATTTCCTGATCATACTTTACAGCGTAATTTTCAAAAAGGGCTTCGTACCATTGTTTCATTTCTAAATTCCTTTCTGATAAAATTATTTCATGAAACCGTATTTTTTTATATGCCTGTATGCAAGGTATCCAACTGCTCCAACCTCTGCCATCCCGAGAACATATTTGACGGGATTAAATTTTGATTCTTGGGTATAATCATCATAAAGAAATTGAGAAATATTCCCGGGAGTTTTTCCAAATTCTTTTTTCCCAAATTCCGATTTGGATAGAGCGAATAAAGTCCAGAGCCAGACTGTATTTGTATCATAATTTAACGGAACGTTCATCCGCATAGAATTCAATTGACGGTAAAAATCAAATTCATCAAATTTAGAAATGAATACATCTAGTGATTGAGGGGATGTCTCATTCTTTATCGAATCCTTTACTTCCACTTGAGCAAAGCAAATAGAAAATAGGTTGAATACAAGAATTATGGTTTTGGTATATTTAATCAATATTATCTGACAAAAAATTACTAAAATCTCTGCGGCTCTCTGTGCTTTCTCCTTGTACTCTGTGTAACTTTTTTGTTACACGGAGAACCACAGAGAAAAGACACGGAGTTCCACTGAGAAATTATAAGAGAACCAGGGCAAATATCCTGATTAGTAATTTAAACTTAATCATTTCTTAAAAGAATTTTTACTCCCCAGTCATTAAATGAAGAATTCTGTCTATCAGGAAATTCCGGTAAAATAAGTTTCCCTTTGTCATCAGAATTTATTACAACCTTATCACTCCAATTTCCGTTAATGGTGTTAAACCATTGGAGAGTGTATGAACTATTTGGTCTAAAGTTTTTTAAAAAAGGTAGTGCTGATTTGTTTTCGAAATATAGTAATGCAAAATCTTTTTCCGGCGTACGCATCATATAAGACCAGCCGTCCAATCCGTCTCCGGGACTTCCGGGTGCTTTGTTCGGCTCAATATCTTCCCGTGCCGGCTGAAGCATCTGATACATTTTTCCTTCGGATAAAATAAATTCATTCAGATGTTTCATATAATTTGCCGATTCATACTTGAATGCATCCCAGACATGCGGACGCATTCCTGCAGGCTCTCCTGTAGTTGTAATGTCGTAAGCGGCGGTTCCATGCACATGCCCTGACAATCCTCCCGATAAAACAGAGCCGTACATTTGAGCTCTTGAAAAATAATTATCACGCTCCGAATTTGCGGGAGGATGTTCGCCGCCGGGCTTATTGATTTCATGATCCCAGCCTGTATAGTAGGGCTCAAAATTAATTGCAGGGTAGGGAGGTTCAAGTTTAAATAAAACTTCAAGCG
>CAYSGP010000111.1:0-4109 GCA_964430095.1 uncultured Ignavibacteriaceae bacterium | reverse complement strand
CGGACAAGCAAATCTGATAATGAACACACTTCAGAATTTATGTATAAAGGATATTTATTCTAACGGTTTTTTAAGTTCCTCGGTATAATAGTTGAACTTTTTTCCACAAATAAGAATCAGAACATACTTTGAACAAAAATTTGGCACGGATATGAAAAATTTACTGGGGATAGTTATTTATTACTTTTTTTCGATTTCATTACTTGCCCAAACAACATATTATATATCCTCTTCGGAAGGCAGCGATTCTAATCCCGGTACTTCTCAAAATTCTCCCTGGGAGACTATTTCAAAATTAAACAATACTTCATTTCTGCCTGGTGATAGAATTTTGTTCAAATCCGGGGATAAATGGGGTGGAGCGGGGTTATTAATAAAGAACAGCGGAACTTCGAACAGCATGATCTTGTTCGGCTCGTACGGATCGGGAAGTAAACCGGTTTTATCCTTAGTTTCTGAAGTGGCCGGATGGAACATCAGTTCAAATTGGATTAAAGTAAACGGTGATTCAATCTGGAAAATGACCTTTCCGAATTACGGTTATCAGGCGACTACTACTTCAAAAATCTCAAGATTATGGCTGGATGAAAAAGAGTATCCAAAAGCTAAAGATTTAAATTCATCAAATCTCGACCAATTGACACCGGGAGAACCAGAAACATTCGGGGTAAATAGAAAACACCGTCATTATCACGAAGGCTCAAATCCAAATCAGTTATATGTATGGACTAACGGAAACAATCCGGCTTCATTTTACCATAATATGGAATATGCAGGAAATTATTCTTCGGCAGGAATGGAGCGGTTTACCATTCAATTAAAAGATGCCGATTATATAACATTGGAAAATTTGAATATTACCGGAGGGCTTTACAGCCCTATTTCATTGAACGGCAGTGATAATATTATAATTAAAAACTGCTATATCGGAAAATCTCAGCATGCTGGAGTAGCAGGCGATATGCAGCTCGGTTCCGATAAAACCAGCGACAATGTAGAGATTAGCAATTGCACTATAGACACCGAGCGTAAAGTAAAATTAAATTTTTATGACGGCTTGGTGGAATACGGGATTGCTGCTGAAAGCGGTTTGAACTGGAAAATACATGATAACAGTTTTAAAAATTGGAATTTCGGCTTTCTCACTGTAAGCAAGTATGGGATCTGTAAATTCTTTGAATTTTATAATAATGATGTTACCGCACCCGACATCGAAGCATGTAAGCCAATGCAATTGGGAAGCATGGGTGATAATTTCCAGAATGGAATGCATAAAATTTATAATAATTATTTTCACAATATTCCTATAGGAGTTCAAATTGGATCGGGAGCAGGCAGCGGTAGCACCGGCGGTAAGTCAAACGGCAATAAATTTTATTTTAATGTTTTTAAGGATTTTACTTTTTCAGAGAATGAACATTTCAGCGCAAGCAATTCAGGGTATGGATTTTCTATTATAAGCAATTCCGACAGTACTTACATATTTAATAATACTTTTTACACTCTAAGAAATAGTGCAGTTATAGATTGGTCAGCTAACAGGACTTTTGCATTTAACAATCTTATTATAAATGCCGGAACTTCAAGATCAGTACATATCAATCAATATAATAAGTTTAACTATCAAAATAATCATCTTTCATGCAGTTCACTGAATTCTTCAAGTAAAATTTTTTACATAACCGACGGCAGTTCTTATGACGTTGCAGGATTTAATAATTTAAACGGCTCGAACGGCAGAGTTGTAACAGGCAATGAATGGTGCGGCAGCTATACAATTAAGACAATTAATAATATTACTATACCGGTTATCAATCCGACTGCTCATAAAGGTATTGATATTTCTTCACTTATTCCTTCAGAGTTTAAAGACAGAAACGGAAACATAGTCAACCGCACGACTCCTTTCTTAGGCGCATTTCAAAATTCATCAAGCACTGCACAGATACAGCTGAATGCAAAGATATTTCTGCAGGCACCTTACAATTCCGGGGAGATGAGCACCAGTTTAAACACTTCTCAAAAAATATCCCTTTCTCAGCCTTATAACTGCGCTCCATGGAATTATGCAGGCACGGAAAACATACTGGAAATACCGGAAGGAGTTGTAGATTGGATTCTTTTAGAGATAAGGAACGACACTTCAGCCGGCTCAACAGTTTCAACACGTGCTGCATTTTTAAAAAGCGACGGAACGATTACGGATCTGGACGGAATCAATCCAGTATACTTTTCTGGAGTAGACGAGGGAGATTATTATATCGTGGTTAAGCACAGAAATCATCTTGCAGTGATGAGCGCTGATAAAGTCAATCTGTCTGCATCATACTCTATTTCATATAATTTTACAACTTCACCTTCCAAAGCATTCGGGAATGAGCTTGTTGATCTAGGAAACGGGAATTTCGGGATGTATGCCGGCGACGGAGATGCTAACGGAATTATTAATGTTCTGGATTATGGAACTGTCGGCAATAATCTCTTTGAAGTAAACTATCAATTGGGAGATATTGATCTTAACGGTATTATTAATGTGCTTGATTTTAAAAATACAAATCATAATCTGCTGAAAAGTTCAAGAGTTCCAGGTACAATATCTTTCTAGTTAAAGTTTTATTTTTTGGAATTGTAATTTGAAATTCTCGCTAGTAAGAATTCACTATATTTTTTATTGAGAAATCCAAGCAACTAAAATTTTTATCATCATTCCTTCACGAAAAATTTACCACAATCGTCGCTAATTACATGTAAAATCTATTTGAGGAAATAAAAAAACTGCTTTTTAAAGGGAACCATGTAAATTAAATCTTTCTCCGTAAAAGACTTATAAAACCGTATAAAATATCATTTTCGGTATGGTAGTTGCGTAACTCCTGGATGCCCTTCGGCAGGTTAAGACACGTATTTAATAAAATAGGGAGTCGCATGAATAAAAGGACCTGTTTAATATTTTTGGTTATCATATCTTTTGCAGCAGGTATTAGATCTCAAACCACTTATTATATTTCCTCATCAAGCGGAAATAATGCTAATTCAGGCAAATCAGAAAGTTCTCCATGGAAAACAATTTCAAAAGTAAATAGTGCATCGTTGATGCCGGGAGATAAAATACTTTTTAAGAGCGGTGATAAATGGGAAGAGGGAACCAGCCTTATTATTAAAAAGAACGGATTATCTAGCAGCAAGATTTTGTTTGGGTCCTACGGCAAAGGCAATAAGCCAATAATTAGTTTGTTATCGCAGGTTAGCAATTGGAAAACTTCTTCCAATTGGACAAAAGCCAAAGGAGATACAATCTGGAAAATTATTTTTCCAAATTTCCAACCTTCTTCAAATACACGCACAATTGCCCGTCTGTGGTTAAACGGAGTTGAATACCCAAGAGCTAATGATCTTAATGGAGATAACTTAGATAATTTAACTCCCGGCCAACCTAAAACCTTTGGAGTTAACAGGAAACATAGATTCTATCACCTTCGGGGAAATCCATGCACCTTATATCTATGGACAAATGGAACAAATCCGGCTGCTTATTACAGCAACATAGAATTTCCGGGGCAATACACATCAACCACAGTTATAAATTATACGGTCGATATAAACAATGCAGATTATATTATTCTTGAAAATTTAGATATTAGGGGCGGGATTTACAGTCCGGTAGGTTTAACCGGCAGCGATTACATTACCATCAAAAACTGCGTTATCGGAAAATACACTAACCATTGCGGAGTTTCAGCCGTTCCGGGTTCAGATAAAACATCTGATAATGTTGAAATATACAATTGTGTATTTGATACGGACAGAAAAGTTAAAATAAATTTTTATGAAGGCTTAGTTGAATATGCAGTTACTCTTGAAAGCGGCTCAAATTGGCTTATTCATCATAATACCATTAAAAATTGGAATTTTGGATTTTTGCCGGTCTCTAAGCAGGGAGTGGCAAGATTCAATGAGTTCTATAATAATGAAGTATCCGCACCTGATATTGAAGCATGTAAGCCTGTTCAATTAGGAACAATGGGCGATAATTATGAAAACGGCAGACACAAAATTTATAATAATTATTTTCATGATATTCCTGTTGGCTGCCAAATTGGCGCAGGCAT
>CAYSGP010000110.1:0-11398 GCA_964430095.1 uncultured Ignavibacteriaceae bacterium | reverse complement strand
ATCGAGCAGAAAAGTCATATCGGGAATAGTTTTTCCTACAGCTAGCTTATGAATCTTCATGATCGTTTCCAGGGGAATTCCTCTGCCGAATCCCTGGTAAGCAGTCGAGGAATCATGAAAACGGTCGGAAATTACAAAATATCCTTCTTCCAAACGAGGACGGATTTTTTCCCGCACCAGCTGTGCCCTGCTCGCAGAAAAAAGAAAAATTTCAGTTTCCATGAAAAAAACAGGATGATTCTTGTCGAGCAGGATTTCGCGAATCCTCTCGGAAATTTCTGTTCCGCCGGGTTCACGGATAATCTCAACCTGCTTGTTTATTTTAAGAAGATAATTTTTCAGCAGTTCAACCTGGGTTGATTTCCCGCAGAAATCTATTCCTTCAAAAGATATAAACATACGTTTTACGGCGGATCTTATTTAAATTTTTTAATTATATATCTAAGTCTTTCAGGCTTAAGATAAAGAATCGACACATTTTCCGGCAGTGAAATGTCCGGCGAAATAGTGCCTAATGTATCGCTCACAATATCACTGTAGTTTACTGAAAGCTTAATTTTATCTTTGCTTAACTTAGCTAATATATCAATCCCGCTTCTTACACCGATCGTGACTTTTCCGGGAAGCAGAATAACGTTCCGGTTATGCGGGATATCAATAATACCGATAGGAATATTATCAAAGTTTTTATCTACAATTTTCTGAATATCCAACGATATTCTTACGTAATTATCAGCATAAGTCATGCCGGGAATTTCTTTTAAAGTCAGCATCTCCATTCTTTTTAAGTCAAGATTATCTAGAGATAAATGACTGGTTGGAACAACAATTAAATTTTTCAAAATTCTTCCGGGACCATGTACCGTAGTATATTCCGGAATTATTTTGATGGGAGTAGAAAGCCCATAACCCGGTTTAAAACGAAGTTTCAGATCCGGTACAATTTTGACTTTCTTACTCAAAATTTTTTCAACAATGAAAGAAAGCGAGTCGGGGGTAATGCTTATTACTTCAATGCCGGATGAGAGCCATTGATTATCGCTTAAATGACTATTCAGATCCACTACTACCTTACCGCTGTCGTTCCCGACGGACACAAGATAATCCGACTCGGTTCCAATGTTCGCCGAAAAAAGTTTCCAGCCTTCCCCTTTCAATCTGACGGCTACATCGTTCGGCAGTCGTGTACCTGTCGTATATCCCGGAGGAAAATTTATAAGTTTAATCGGAACATTAAAAGTGGCAAAATAATCCCCGGATAATGCTATTGAAGCCCATAAAATTATGGAGAAAATAATTGAAATAATTACAATATGGAGATTCTTCTTCATTGATTTTTACTTAATTAATTTCAAGTTCAAACCGGGGTGTCTCAACAAAAATAAAGAAAAAATTCCGTCAAATATATGAAAAATGGAATCGTGTATTTATTAAAATTTCAGCCCGCAATTTTATTTAATGCTTAGGTTTTGAGTCCAGGTATTCCTGAAGAATTACAGCGGCGGAATTTTGGTCTAAAATCCCTTTATCTCTTCTTTTAGATTTTTTTGGAACTGACTCGAGCACTTTCTCTTTTGCAATCATTGAAGAATACCGTTCATCTACCAGGATAACTTCCAGTTTTGTTTTTAATTCCAGCTTCTTTTTAAATTCTTCTATTACACCGGAAAATTTCGAAGGAGTTCCGTCTTCATTAAAAGGATTCCCCAAGATAATTTTTATTACATTTTTTTCTTTAATAACTTTAAGAATTTCTTCCCACATCCTGCTGTTATTTTCGATAGTTTTAAAAGGATAGGCGAAAGTAAACAACGGATCTGTTAAAGCTAATCCTATTCTTTTTAAACCGTAGTCTATTGATAAAAATCGATTAAGATTCTCGGAATTCATTCCTGTTTTCTAAATATTGATAAAGGATTATGTGCTGGAGACAAACCCACTAAGCACTTTCAAATCTTTCTACGGAATAAACTCCTTTAAGCTTTTTAAGCCTTTCAATTAATCTTTGGAGATGCTCAAGGTTGTGAACATAAAGGGTTACATTTCCTTCAAAAGTGGAATCGGTAGTGCTTAGGTTAAGGGATTTAATATTTGTATTCTGGTATGATACAATAGTATGGGAAATATCATTCAAAATTCCTGGAGAATCTTCGCCTATAATTTTTAATCCCGCCACAAACAGGGAGTTTTCAGTTTGAGGCCATTGAACAGGTACAAGCTTGCTTCCGTCGGTCTCTGAAATCTTTAACAAATTAGTACATGTCTTTCTGTGAATTTTAATTCCCTCGCCGACAGTAATATATCCAATCACGGGGTCTCCCGGAATGGGATTGCAGCACTTTGCATATGAATGCATTATACCCGAGGATTTACCATCGACCAGCACTCCGCCGATATCTTCACGCGCAATATTTGCGAAATTATCAAACTCGAATGCGGGAACTTTTTCCTTTTTTTCTTTCTCTTTTGTGGCAGTTAAGATTTCGTCGAGATTTATTTTCCCCTGCGCTATTTCCCTGAAAAACTGCCTGGGGCTTTCATATTTCAATTTTGCGGATAACCTGTCGATGTCGTTGACAGTAAATGACAATTTCAGTTTTTTATTTTTCTTTTCCCAAATTTCTTTTCCGGCTTCAACAACATCGTCTTCCTCCTTCTTGAGGTATTTGCGTATTGCTGTTTTTGCTTTATGGGTGTTTACAAACTTAATCCAGTTCTTATTCGGATGCTGGTTCTTCGAAGTAATTACTTCAACCTGGTCGCCGCTGTGGAGAATAGTATCCAGCGGAACTATCTTCCCGTTGACCTTTGCGCCGATGCAGTGATGCCCGACTTTGCTGTGTATGTCAAATGCAAAATCAACAGGAGTGGAATTCACCGGCAGATGCCGTAAATCTCCCTTGGGTGTAAAAACATAAATTTCATCCTGGTATAAATTAAGCTTAAAGCTTTCCAGCAGATCGTTTTTTGCTTCGTCCTTTGAGGCGCTTTCAAAAATATCTCTGATCCAGTTCACCCAATTGTCCATTTCCTTATCCAGATTATTCTTGTTCTCTTTATATTTCCAATGGGCGGCGACTCCTTTTTCGGACACCTCGTGCATTTTTTTAGTTCTGATTTGAACCTCCACGAGCCTTCCCTCGGGACCAATTACCGTGGTATGTATCGATTGATAATTATTTGTTTTCGGAATAGAGATATAATCCTTAAACCTGTCGGCAACCGGAAGATACATTTGATTCACAATGCCGAGTGTAGTATAGCAGTCGTTGTTATTTGCCGTGTCGAGAATTATTCTGATAGCAAAAAGATCGTAGATTTCTTCAAAGGGTTTATTCCGTCTGACCATTTTCCTGTAAATGCTGTAGAGATGCTTCGGCCTCCCGTTGATTTCGTATTTTAAATTATATTCGTTCAGCTTTTCAATTATCGGGTCGGTAAACTTTTTAATATATGATTCCCTCTCCCGCCTCTTAGCTTTTGTCTTCTTGGCAATCTCATCGTAAACTTCTTTATTCAGATATTTAAAAGCCAAATCTTCAAGCTCCCATTTTACTTTACCGAGACCGAAGCGGTTTGCAAACGGGGCATAGATTTCCAGGGTTTCCTGTGCAATTCGTCTTTGCTTTTCAGGAGTCAAATGTTCAAGTGTTCTCATATTGTGAAGACGGTCGGCAAATTTAACCAGTATTACCCGGACATCTTTCACCATTGAAAGGAGAAGCTTCCGGTAATTTTCAGCCTGGGTTATGGTTTGACCTTTAAATATTCCGCTTATCTTAGTAACGCCGTCAACAATTTCTGCAACTTCTTTTCCGAATTCTTTGGAAAGCATATCCAGGTTTAGTTCGGTATCTTCAACAACATCATGCAGAAGTGCGCTGATAACCGTGATACCGTCCAAGGGAATTTCCTGGGCGACAATAAGTGCTACTCCGTACGGGTGTGAAATATAAGGTTCTCCGGAAGCACGCAGATCGTTTTTGTGGGCTTCGACTGCAAACTCGAAAGCTTTAATAATTAAAGCTTCATTCACGCTTCCCAAATGCTCTTTACAAATTGACAACAGTTCATCGAGCATCTTCTTATATTTCGTATCGGTAAGTGCCAGCATAGTCATTTATTTATTCCTTCACATCCAAGCCGAAAATTAACCTATTTTCGGCATTAGTTAAAGTCACCATTTTTCAACTCCCGGTTTCGGTGACGGGAAATTCAATGAAATCCGAAAAATTTTAAAGGAAATCGTTTATTTAAATGAGAAAATTAAAGATACTTACCTCCGAATTAATTATTTTTACTGAAAAAATTTTTAATAATGGATCTAAGAATTAAAGATATATCTGAGCTGCTGAAAGTTGATGAGAAGACAATCCACCAATGGATTAAAGAAAAAAAGATTCCCTGCTACAAGATTAACCATCAGTACAGATTCAATAAAACAGAAATTAATGAATGGATCTTAAGCCGTAAAACAGAATTTTCATCCTCGCTTATTAATTTAATAGCATCGGATATTTATGATTTATCTTCGCTGATTGAAAAAGGGGGGATTGCCGCAGATGTCCGCGGAAAGAACCGTGAAGAAGTTTTTAAAGATGCATTGTCAAAAATATTTATTCCCCCCGATTTGAGTCGGGAGGAAATTTTTAATGCACTTTTAAGCCGGGAGGAATTAATGCCCACTGCAATCGGGAACGGGATTGCAATACCGCATCCAAGGAATCCTATCGTAACCAACCCGATGAATGCAAATGTAAGCATCTGTTATCTGCATAATTCTATAGACTTTGAAGCATTGGATAATAAACCGGTTCATACTTTGTTCATTCTTCTCACCGCAACACCAAAAATGCACCTCAATGTTCTGTCAAAAATTTCTTATCTCTGCCAGGATAAAAATCTTTTAGAATTACTTTCTTCTAAATCAAAAAAAGAAACAGTAATGAATTTTATCAAGCAGAAAGAATCCGATATGCTAAATAAAAAGTAAGGAGTATGGAGTAAGGAGTAAGAAAGAAAATGGTAAATGCGATTGAAATCAGAATTAATATTTTTAAAATTTATTTATGAAGATGACTAATTGTTTTTTCATAGAAAGATTTGAAAGATAATGTTCTGCTACATTTCCGGTTCAACTATTTTTTTAATAGGCGGTATAGTCGCCATTTTTTTTAATGAGAAATTAAAAGCAAAAATTTTTCTCGCCTTTGCTGTTGTCTCCCAGTTTTTTATTCTGCCGGAAAGCCTTCAGGTATTATCTTCCGGAATTCAGTCCGAAAGCTCCTTTATCTTTAACCAGCCTATTGGAACCGTTCACTTCAGGTTAGATCCCTTATCGTCCGTATTTTCCATAATAATTTCGATCGGTTCACTGCTTGCCGCCGTTTATTCCGTCGGCTACATGAAAATGTATAAAAGGAAAAAAGCCGCGTTGAATTCTTATTATTTTTTTCTCGGCTTACTGTCTTCATCCATGTTATTGTTAACTGCCGTTCAGAATGCAATCCTTTTTATAATGCTTTGGGAATTGATGTCGATTGCCTCATTCTTTCTTGTAATTTTTGAAAATGAAAAGGAGGAAGTTTTAAAAGCGGGAATATATTATTTAACTGCAATGCAGATAAGTGCTGCATTTTTAATTGCAGCGTTCAGCTGGGCATCAGCTGTTTCCGGTTCTGCAGATTTCTTATCTTTTAGAAATATTCTGAACAATTCGAGCCCTGCAGGTATCTTGCTTTTCATCCTGTTCTTTATCGGCTTTGGGACTAAAGCAGGTTTTGTCCCTATGCATACCTGGCTTCCGAAAGCACACCCGGCGGCTCCCACCGGAGTTTCTGCTTTGATGTCGGGGGTTATGATTAAAACCGGTATCTATGGTATACTTCGAATTCTTCTTCTTACAGGAATACCCAATAAAAATTTAGCCTACGGCGTTTTAATCCTTTCAATTGTAACCGGAGTGCTGGGTGTAATGAATGCAATCGCGCAGCATGATTTAAAAAAACTGCTGGCATATCACAGCATTGAAAATATCGGGATCATAGGAATAGGGATCGGTATTGCAATGCTTGGGGCGGCTTATAATAACAAAATTATTGCTGCACTTGGACTTCTTGGCGCACTTTTGCATACAATTAATCATTTCACCTTTAAAAGCGTTTTGTTTTATGGTGCGGGAATTATTTATTACGGAACCCATACCAGAGAAATAGATAAATTAGGAGGATTAGGAAAATATCTGCCCAAAACATCTGTATTGTTTTTAATAGCTTCATTGGCTATTACCGGTCTGCCGGTATTCAACGGGTTCATAAGCGAGTTTATAATTTATCTCGGAATTTCAAAAAGTTTTTTTGTTAAAGATATTGGTTTGAATATCGCTGCATTGCTTGGAATTTCAGGTTTGGCATTTATCGGTTCAATGGCTTTTCTCTGCTTCACAAAAGTTTACGGAATATCATTTTTGGGCTTACCCCGTTCGGAATTTCCTTCTTCCATTGATGAAAAAGAATCTTCAATGCTCCTTCCCATGATTTTACTAACTGCAGCAATGCTCTGCATCGGATTATTTCCGCTGCTTATTATTAAACCTTTGATGAAAGTTGTCGATCAATTTCCGGGGAGCGGTTTAAATTTTTTGCAGCAGGATATTTTTGATATTTTTATACCGATATCCGTTTCACTTACAATATTCGTCGGAGCGGTTTTATTCTTTTATTCATTAAGATCCCTTCTCTTAAAAAATAAAGAAGTTAAAGTGTTTAAAACATGGGACTGCGGATACCGGGCAGAAACTGAAACGGCAAGCCGAATGCAGTATACAAGCAGTTCATTTGCACAGCCGTTTTTAACGCTTGTAGCCGAACTCGTTCCGAGGAAAATCAAATTGATAAAAGAACAGATATTTTTTCCTAAAGAAGCATCTTTCGAAAGTCATGCCCACGATATATCCGAGAGTTATTTTATTCAGCCGTCGATCCGGCTGCTCAATAAATTTTTAAATTTATTTTCATGGATCCAAAGCGGGAAAATGCAGCAGTATATCATCTACGGATTAATTTTTCTGATTTTTCTTCTTATATGGATTTTAGGAGTAGAATAGTGCTTAAATTTTTTATTTATATCCTGATAGCTTTATCGCCTTTTCTTTTCCTCGGAATAATTAGTAGAATAAAAGCTCTTTGGGCAGGAAGAAAAGGAGCTTCTGTTCTTCAGCCGTATTATGATTTTTTCAAACTGCTGAAGAAAGATGAAGTAATAAGCAGAACTGCTTCCTTCGTTTTCCGGATTTCACCATCAATTAATATTGCCGCCGTTCTTTTTGCTTTGACAATAGTTCCTCTTCCCTTCCTGGGTTCTTTAATAAAATTCCCGGGTGATTTTATTCTTTTCACATACACTTTGGGACTTGCTAAATTTTTTACCGTCTGTGCAGCTTTAGATACCGGCAGCAGCTTCGAGGGAATGGGAGCCAGCCGTGAAGTGACCTTTTCTTCAATTGTCGAACCAGCATTCTTTGTCATTCTTGGAACACTTGCGTTAATTACAGGAGAGCTGTCATTTCAATCTATCTTTGCAGCAATTAATACCAGCACAGGTTATACCATCCTGATAAAAGTATTATTTGTAGTTTCATTATTCATTATGCTTCTCACCGAGGGGAGCAGAGTTCCAGTAGATGATCCGAATACACACCTTGAATTAACAATGATCCATGAGGTAATGATCCTGGATTATTCAGGGCCCGACCTCGCATTTATTTTGTATTCGTCCGGTTTAAAGATGGTAATATTTTCAATGCTGATTGCTGCTCTGCTCATTCCGCCTTCAATAAATTTATTTACAGCATTAGGATTATTTTTCATGATCATCGCGCTTATCTTTATAGGAATAGCAGCCGTAGAATCTTTAATTGCCAGATCAAGGATGTCGCATATTCCGCAGTTCATTTTCCTTATGACAGCTCTTTCAATAACTGCATTTGCAGTGATTCTTTTCTTTCTCTACGGAGGATTTTAGTGACTGATATTATTATCATTCTTCTGGGCATAAGCATGCTGTATGTTTTTGCAGTAAGCAGGATTGAGGCTTATGTAAAAACCTTATCCTTTCAGGGCCTGCTTCTTTTTCTTTTAGTAATTCTTGATATTAAGAACATAAGCTGGCTGAATATTGCTTTTTTGAGCATTGAAACTCTTCTAGTGAAAGCTGTAGCGATCCCTCTTTTTTTATTGATTATAATCAGAAAAAATGAGATAAGCCGCGAAGTTGAACCATATATCTCTCAGTTTTATTCTCTGCTGATTGCAATGGGCATTTTTATTTTCGGGTTTGCAGCAACTTTCTGGTCGGTGAGAGTCGGTGGTGAAATAAAACCTCTCTACTTCGGAATTTCAATTGTAATCATTGTTTCGAGCTTATTCTTAATTATAAACAGGAAAAAAATAATTACGCATATTTTATCTTATATGATGCTTGAGAACGGAATTTTTCTTCTATCGCTCTCAGTCGCCAATGAAATGCCGATGCTTGTAAACGTCGGTGTGCTGCTGGATCTTTTTGTTGGTGTATACCTGTTTACAATTTTCTTCAACAAGATTGAGGAAATGTATGACGGAAGCCATATCGATATACTGACGGAGCTCAAGGATTAATTATGATTACTCTTGCAATTATCCTCCCGGTGCTTTTAGGTCTTCTCTCATTTTTTTTGAAAAGCAGAATTGTCAGCCGGATTTCGTTATTTGGAACATCAATAATATATTTATTGATTCCGGTATTAAAATGGTACAACATAGAATGGTATTGGCTTCCGCGGATATTCCTGGAATATTTTCAATTCGATTCAGTAGGCACTCTTTTCTTTTTAATCATGGCATTGGTTTTTGCCGGTGTCTCGGTCTACAGCTTATTTTACTTTAAAGAGAATCAATTAGACGCTAAGAGAGAAGGAATTTTTACTGCGGAGATTTTATTCTTTACCGCGGCAATGTCCGGAGTAATTCTCGCCTCTCACTTAGCCCTGCTTTGGGTTTTTATAGAAGCAACTACTTTAACAAGTGCGGTGCTGATCTATTTTGAAAAGAAAAAATCTTCTCTTGAAGCTGCATGGAAATATGTCTACATCTGTTCAATCGGAATTGCCTTAGCTTTTGTGGGAATAATTATTTTATCAATCGGAAGCAAAAGCTTCGGTTCTTTATTTTTTAATGATCTTTATGAAAATGCCTTAAAAATAAATCCGTTTTGGCTTAAGGTTTCGTTTGCTTTTATTTTTGTAGGATTGGGAACAAAGATCGGAGTGGCTCCGCTTCATGCATGGCTGCCGGATGCACATTCCGAAGCTCCTTCCCCTGTATCTGCATTGCTCTCCGGAACACTTCTTAATTCTGCTTTCTTAGGACTTCTCCGTTTCCAGGAAATTTTTATACGGGCAGATCTGCAGGATTTTTCAAACTTCTTTTTTCTGCTTACCGGATTTTTATCTCTCATGGTAAGTTCGGTTTTTATGCTCCGCTTAAAGAATTACAAACGGATGCTTGCCTATTCTTCAATAGAAAATATGGGAATTTTATTTATCGGGATTACACTCGGACAGCCCGGCATTTTTGCGGCAATGCTCCATACATTTGTCCATTCGCTGTCAAAGACATCATTGTTCTTAACATCAGGCAACATACTTCATTTATTCAAAAGCAAAAAAATCGGCGAGGTAAAAGGAATCATTAATAAAGATTCACGCACCGGATGGCTTTGGATACTCTCGGTTTTATCTATTGCAGGTATTCCGCCATCTCCCGGTTTCATAAGCAAATTTCTAATTATAAAAGCATTCTGGATTAATGGCATGGGCTGGCTGTCGGCATTGTTCTTTCTGTTTTTAATAATTGTAATTTATGGAATGTGCTCTGCGGTTTTTCAAATGTCTTTTGGTGAAAAAAAACCGGAGGAACCTATGAGCAAAAAGCTTTCTTATTTTGCATATGCTCCTCAGATCTGCCTTCTTATAATCTTGCTGTTAACGGGAATTAATATTCCATCTCAAATTTTAGATTTTTTAAATAGTGCGGCAGATTTTTTAAAATGATAAGGAAAAGAATTGAACTGGATTGAATCAAAAAATTCCGAAACGTTTTCCATAAAAGATATCCCTATATTGAAAATTGATGAGCTGACTTCCCAGCTTGTTAAATCCGTAAAAGACGGGAAAAAACTGATTCAATTTTTCGGAGTCGAAGATGCAGGTAAAATAATTTTGCATGCAGTTACCGCAGATAATAATCTCTCAAAAATCTACACAGCTTCATCATTAATGGATCCCGGATCTTCTTTTGATTCGGTAACTCCTTCTGTTCCATCTGCTTTTTTGTTTGAAAGAGAATTTTATGAGCAGTTTGGGATTAAGCCTGAGGGGCATCCATGGCTTAAACCGGTCAGGAAAGGAATCCGGGGAATTGATAAAGAGGAAATACCATATGAATTTTTTAAAATGTCGGGAGAGGAAGTTCATGAAGTCGGAGTAGGGCCTGTTCATGCCGGAATTATCGAACCGGGTCATTTCAGGTTTTCTTGTCATGGAGAAATTGTTCATCACTTGGAAATAGAGCTCGGGTTTCAGCACCGCGGAATTGAGCATTTATTTATTAAAAATTCTCACCGCCCTCTTTATATGCTTAAGCTTGCGGAATCAATTGCGGGTGATACAATGATCGGGCATGCCGGAACATTTGCAAGATGTATGGAATCTCTCGCGGACGCTTCAGTCTCAAAAAGAGCAAAATTTATCCGGACTATAATGCTTGAACTGGAAAGAATAGGTAATCATCTGGGAGATCTTTCCGCATTATCAAACGATGTAGCTTATCTTACAGGTAATGCTGCATTCGGAGCTCTGCGTACAAAAGTAATTAATACCTCAATGATGATTTGCGGCAGCAGGTTTGGACGAAGTTTAATTTCTTACGGCGGAGTAAATTTTGACATTACCCCGGAGCAAAAATCTAAAATAGTTTCAGCCGTCAATCTGCTGAAAGATGAGGTGTCGCTGGCTGCAGAAGTATTATTCACTTCCGCATCAGTAATGGAGAGATTTGAGAAAACCGGAATTATTGAAACCGGAACCGCAGCGGAAATCGGTATGGTCGGTCCGGCGGGAAGAGCAAGCGGATTATCACTCGATATCCGCTCGGATTATCCTTTCGAAGCATATGAATATTTTCCGTTTCATAAATTGACATTAAGGAGCGGAGATGTCTTCGCCCGGGCATACATCAGGTTTATAGAGGTACAGCAATCGATTAAAATTATTAATGAGCTGATTGAAAACTTACCCGAGGGTGAGTTGAACAAAAATATTCCGGGGCTAAAAGAAGATAGTCTAGTCATTTCAATGACT
>CAYSGP010000109.1:0-3120 GCA_964430095.1 uncultured Ignavibacteriaceae bacterium | reverse complement strand
AATCTTCCCTATCATAGGGAAGATTTACTTTCACGCATTCACTTTCCGGCACTCCCAGCCAGACAGATGAGCCCAGCTTTAATCTTATGTCGTTCCATGCAATCGCGACGATAGTTTCAGATTTAATTATGAATTCAAAATTAAATTCGAGGCCATCGTTCAGATAAATGTTCAGGAGTTCAATTAATTTATTTGAGTTCTCTGTTCCTGGTAAAAAATTCAGGTAATCTTCAAAACTTAGAGGGCCGATTTCTAAAGCAATCCTGCTGGAGTAATCCTTTATGGTTCTCCCTACAAAAACATTCAACCCTAACCTGCAATCATTTTGCCCTAACACCGGAATATCGGACAATTCAATCCATTGCGGTATAAATTCTTTTACATTCACCGGATATTCCGGAAAGATATACCATAAGAGGATTCTAAGGCCGGATTTGTTGCGTACCCTTAAACTTAAGATTCCCGAAAATTTCAGGAAGAAAAATTTTGAAAGCTTATTAAATTCCGGTTTTGCATTATGAATGATCCCGGTAAAAGAATTAATCCTATCTGCAATTTTATTTTCCGTGCTTCCGTTTAAATGAAGATAAAACCTATATTTCTTCCATGTCTGGTAATAGAGCCAGTAAAAACGGTTGTTGAATATATCAAGAAAATTTTGGAGGGGAACTTCGCCGGAACCGAGAATTCTCTGCTGCACGGAAACCTGATCGTGGTAGCACCTAGGTAAAGGAGAATTGATCCCGTACAAACCCATAAAAGTCAGAACAAAATTTAAGAAGCCGTCACTATAGAAAACTTTTTTTATGTCCCTCGGCGGGTATTCATAATTTTCATACGGCTGGAACTTCAGAACAGGGTAATCCGGCAAAAATGATTCGGAAGAATTATTTTTAAGTTCTTTCCGGGAAATGTTTTCACCGACAAGAATGGCCTGCCAGATATTATAAGCAGGACCATTCTGCAGTAAATCTTCTTTTATACCTGAATAATTTTCCCTAAGTTCGGCTGCCATATATATTCTTTGCCAGTTGCTGTTTCTGAAATTTTCAAAAAGACATAGGAATTCAGAGTTACATATTGACTCAGGAAATTATTCAATACCATACCCATTAAGTTTATTTCACCTTCACCGTTTTCATACTCATTGGGGTCTACTTCAATATGCAGCTCCAAACCTCTGATTAATGCCTGGTTAATTACTTTACTGATTAATTTAGGTTTATGAATTTTTTTTATTCCGTCAATTCTCTTTTTATTAGGATGATTAACCGCTTTCGCCCAGTTATATAAACTCAAAATATTTTTTAAGGCATCAGGATCTGAAATTGATGTGTAGCTTATTGAGAGATGAGCGATTAAAGACCATAAATAATTCTGCCTTTCCGGGCATTCAAGCACTTCGCCAGGAAGAGTAAGGTTGGATGCTTCTATACCCGAAGGGAAATTTATAGGTTCCTTAATTGAGCCGACTTCAAGATATGCAGAAGGCAGAAACCCGTTGGACATTGTAGCTTCCATGCTCAGAGTTTCTTTTGGAAATGAATCCTGTTCCATGCTTGGTCCGAATAATCTTATAAATGTTTCATTCATATCGCCGGGAATAACCCTACGGAAGACGGAATAAAATCTTTTATAATTATATTCGGGATCATTCGTTTCCAATATATCATGCGAGGTTATAGAGATATATTTATACTGATGAAACTTATCTTCACTGATTCCGGAGACTTTATCAACCGAGTATATCTCTCTGCTTTTCCGCCTGTCTAGATCAGGCACAATATAATACTCGGGTAGTCTCTGGTTCACAATTACTTCTTCGGTTGATCTGGAAAATAAATTTATAATAGGAGCGCAGTGAAGAAAAATATTATTGATTGTTGGCATTCTATCTCGAGGAATTTTTCTCTGAAACTCAATTTTTATTTCAAAGGGAACGGAGGAACCTGATCCTTTAAATTTGTCCAAGCCGTTTATTTCAACGAAGAAAAATTTATCAGGAAATGAAAAATACTCCTGGAGCAGCCGGTAACCTGAAAATGTACGCTTTACATAAGGCAGTACAGAATATTCGTTTCCTTCATCGGTATCTGATATTCCTGTAAGCTCTGGAATTTTAATTTTACAATCTTCAAGTACCTGGAATTTCTGATCGGGATTATCTGCCTCCCTAATGGAAATGGATGATACATATTTAGTTAAATACAAATGAAGGTTATACTTAATTGAAGCAGCGCCGTGAAGGTAAATCTGGAAATTTTCCATTCCCAGCGAATTATAATCTATATTCCTGTCAGGGATAATTTTAAGTATTAATGCTGATATTCCCTGCGGAGTTTCTTCAACTCTCACTTGATCCAATTTAACAGGTCTGATTACAAGATCCTGAGTTGTCCGGAAAATAAAATCTGCCGGTTCTTCCTTTTCTGTTATACGGCTTTTTTCCAACGGCCCTGAATGCACTTTATATTTTACTTTATACTTACCTGTCTGCGTTTGAATTTCACTCCCCTTTTTAATTACTACTGGTGCAGTTATTGCCCCGGGCTTATGCCTTGCCTGTAAAATTGCACAAGAAGGGAAAGGTTTTAAAAGATGAGGGAAAAGAATATCTAAAATACCTCCGGCAATTTCAGGGAATTCATCATCAAGCCTTTCGTGGATTCTCCCAGCCAAAAATGAAAATCCTTCAAACAATCTCTCAACAAAAGGATCTTTCCTCTCACGTTCGCTCATATGAAGGCGCGAGCCTAAAGTCGGATGCTTTTTGCTGAACTCCTCCCCTGCGGTCTGTAAAAAATTATATTCTCTTTCGAAGTATTTCTCTATGCTCATTTAAAAAATAATGATTGAATGATATCCTCAAAAATATTTTGCCAAATTTGGTCAAGATATTGTTAATTGTTAAAAGCCTGCCTGCCGGCAAGGCAGGTTAATTGTTAATTGTCGCAACGCTCGCCGATTAACTATTAACCATTAAACTGTTAACTTGGTTGGTGCTGTGCCGAGCTCAGGATGAATGACTGAATGATTGAATGTATGAATGATTGATTGACTGATTGGATCCAATTCGAAATCCGCAATCCGAAATCCGCAATTCACTTAAGGTCTTTTTCA
>CAYSGP010000108.1:0-3663 GCA_964430095.1 uncultured Ignavibacteriaceae bacterium | reverse complement strand
GTAATCCTGCTTCTTCTGCGTTTTAGTATTTCACAAATGGATGTACCTACTAGACAGGCTTATACAATGGGAGTTGTTTCTCCTGATGAAAGGTCTGCAGCATCCGGAATCACAAATATAACACGTTCAATAGGAGCATCACTTTCACCCTCGCTCAGCGGAATTTTTCTTGCCAATCCCTTCCTTATCAACTTTCCTTTTTTTATTGCAGGAGGACTTAAAATTATTTATGATCTTTGGCTATATTTCAGTTTAAGAAAGATAAATTAATATGCTCTGCTTAAATTATATTGTTTTACTTCAGATTGGTTAATCATTATCCTTTCCGTTCCGCCTGTATTCAAGCATCCCTCCGACAACATTTTTAGCGCTAAAACCATTTTTATTAAGGATCATAGTCCCTTTCTGAGATCTCACACCGGACCTGCAGATAACGGCGATCTCTTTCTCTTTATATTGCTTTAATTCATCAATTCTTTTTTCAAGTTCCTGAATAGGAATATTTATTACGCCATCTATTTTACCGAGAGATCCTTCAAGCTCTTCAGGAGTGCGTACATCCAGCACAACCAGATCTGAATCGTTTTGTAGTTTTGTCTTAAGCTCAGTTATTGTCATAGTATCTTTCTGTCCTTGTTGAGGAAAATTTGATGCATATCCAAACATAAATATTAATATAAAAAATATTTTAAACATTACTTTTCTCTTACTCTTTCTCTTTCTCTTTCTCGTACTCTTACTCTTTCTCTTACTCTTCTCTACTCCATCCCGCATAACCCGGAGGCACATTGCCCATAATTATTAAGGCTGCAGTTTCCATTGCTGCAGCTTTCCCCCGAGGGTAATGAATTATGAACTGCCGAACTAAAATTTGATAGTAATTTTTTAACATCCGTTGAATGACAGCCGGGACAGATAACTTCTTCCAGTTTTATGCTTGATTTATGCAGCACCTCGAACTTAGTACTGCAATTTGCACATCTATATTCAAATAACGGCATCAGTCTTTCCTTTGATATGATTTTTTAAAATTAAGAAATTGTTATTTCCGGTTCCATAATGATTTTTGTTTTAACAGAGTTTGATATTAAGCATGCGTTCTTCGCTTTATCAATAATCCTGGCTGCCCTCTCCCTATCCTTCTCTTCAGATATTATAATTTTAGGCTTAAGCACGATTTCCGTAACTAAATATTTACCGTCTGCCTTTTCAACTTTACCGGATGCATCGCTTGAAAATGCTTTAAAATTCAATTTGGAATTTTCTGCAATTGCAAGGAAAGTATTCATCAGACAAATATTCACGGAAGCCGTAAAAAGATGTTCGGGAGACCAGATATCCGGAACTCCTCCTGGGAAATCGGGCGGAGTTGCAGTTTTAATCGGTTCCATGCCGGGTGAAGTTAAATTCCCGATTCTCCCCTCTTTCCATTCAATACTTGTTTTATAAAGATGTAAATCTTCCATGTGTTTTAATAATTGAAATTAAAAAATTTATTCTTCCAGGCCGAGGAAATTCATCAGGCGGTTGTGTGCTTCCTTCGGCAGTTCAATATTATATTTCCTGTAGCACTCTATTGTCATTTCAACCGATTTAAAGTATTCCTGGCAGTCCGTACATTTTTCCAGATGTTCTTTAATTCCTCTTCACTTTTCGTAATTCATTTCCTCCCCAAGATTTTCGCATATATGATGCATTACATCCTTGCATGTGGCTTCTTTCTTTTTCATGATCCTAATTCCGATGCTATTTGTTTTCTTAAAAATGCTCTTGCCCTGTGAAGCCTTGATTTTACAGCAGGGACAGAAAGTTCGGTAATCTTCCCCGTCTCTTCCGTTGATAAACCCTCAACATCGCGCAGCAGAAAAACTATTCTGTAATCGGGGGGTAATTTCTGAATTGCCCTGTCTAAAATCTGTCTGGTTTCATTATTCTCTACCGGTAAATACGGAATTGAGGTATGGTCGGTTGTATATTCATCTTCTATAAAATCATCATCATCAATTGAAACAAACTGATACTTTTTTTTCCTGAACTCCATTAAGCAGTGATTAGCAACTATCCTGTAAAGCCAGGTAGAAAGCTTGGATTTTTCATCAAACTGGTGAAGTGACTTTATCATGCTGTAGAATGTTTCCTGCATTATATTTTCTGCCCTTTCCGGGTTCCTGCAGATTTTAAATGCAAAATTATAAATTGTTTTTTCATATTTCTTAACAAGCTCTGTTAAAGCTTTTTTATCGCCTGCCTTTGCAGACTTTATTAATTCTTTTTCATCCATATGATGCAGTATTTCAGGTTTAGGTTCAAATTAAATAAAAATTTCAGCGATCCGTTTTCTATTTCTTCAATATTCCTTATTATTGCGGCGGGCTAATAAACAAAACTTATTCCTCCATGCAAAATAAAACTTTTGAGGCGATAAAAGAAAATAAATTATTTGCATGGACTGATCCTGCCTTTACAAGCAAATTGAAAATTGACCAGAAGAAGTTCCTTTCATATAAGGAAGGATGCATAATTTACAGGATTAATGATGAAAGCAATTATCTTTTTCTTGTAGTTGAAGGGGAAGTTAAGTTAAAAAACTATCATTATGAACCAGGTAAAAGCGATCAGGAAATAATCAAGATTAAAAACGATTTTTTCGGAGAAAAGGAGATTATTTACAGAAGGCCCAGGTCCTCCGTTGCTGCTGCAAACAGCGACTGCATCTTATACGGGTTATCTATAAATGATCTTCCAAGATATCTTATTAGAAAATTATATTATTTAAACAATGCTGCATTTCCCGAACAGGAATATCTGTCAAAAGAAACAATCCCGGAAGTTAAAGATTCAGAAAAAGCTTTCCCGGGCTCCGGGAAATCCAGGTTCCTGAGGGTGGACGCCCCGGGTAAGATGCAATTTTATAAAGAATTGCATAAAATGCCTATTCACAATTTGACGGCTTTTAAAAATGAACGGTTTGCTGTTCTTGAAAATAAATCTGCCGAGGATAAGGGAAATAAAAAATCGATCGGATATGAATATAAAAATCCCGATGAAATGATCAGCGCAATATTTAACGGCGGATATTATGACGAAAAGGATATTTATGAAAATAAATTAACCGATCTTAATAACATTACAGACTCTGCTGCAGATGAAGATTTAAAATCCGGGATTAGAAAAATAGCTAAAACATTTATCAACATCGGTTCATCCGCTGATAAAATAAGTTCGCTGTTATTTGAATCAGCATATTTGCTTCATTGTCAAAAATGCGACCTTTTCATCAGCAATACTGTGGATAACGAATTAATAAGATGGATGCCGTTAAGTAATCACGGTGTAAAATTTAAGATTGGACTTGCGATAACCGGTCTTGCTGCTGAAAGAAAGGAAATATTATTTTCCAATAACATAAAATGTGATCCCAGATTTATTCCTGAATATGAAGGAATAGAAGGAACAGAAATTAATTCTTTGCTGTGCTTCCCTCTTTTCAACGGTGAAAATAATCTTTTAGCTGTCCTCCGGTTCGCAAATAAACTCGACGGTGAGTTCAGCATAAAGGATCAGAAATTTCTGAACCTTTTTTCACCTTTCTTTTCTTCAATTATCGAAAGAAAAATAACTGATAGTGAAGAAAAGGAAAATAAATCTTCTGCTTTAAGTAAA
>CAYSGP010000107.1:0-5236 GCA_964430095.1 uncultured Ignavibacteriaceae bacterium | reverse complement strand
GATCCCGACTAAAGTCGTGAGAAAATGGAAAACGGAAAGAACAAGTAAGCAGTGGAGAGTTGGGACTAAGGAGATATCAGGAGTAATACAAACTTTTATTTTTTTTCAATTCGAAATCCGACCCGCCTACCGGCGAGGCAGAAATCCGAAATTAAAATCATTCTGTTACATGGTAGATGGAAGGAAAGCTTCGCTTAACTTTAGGTTAGTGAAGAATTATTTCCAGCATGGGTGAACGCAAAGTTTTATTTAAGAATATGAATTGGTATTTCAAACGAACAGTTAATCCTGCATATGTAAAATCAAGAGGTATAGTTTCAGTATCAAATCCGAGTGCATATTTGCCGCCATTTTCGTTCAGTGCTGATTGAAATCCCCAGGCATAGCCAAACTCTAAATGCGGTAAAAAAAAGCCGAAAATAGGCGCATTGAAATCAAACCCTGCGTCAGTCATTAGAAGCCATTCATTATTATCGCTGAATAATCTCATAGCAGAAACAAAGACTGAAGGCTTGTTTAGAATAAAAAGGAACTCATCCGAAAATCCCCAGCCAAACCCGATTGAGACACCGAATTTATTTTCAGGATTGGTGAATATATATGAACCTCCGACGGATAATAGATAGCCCATGTATGAAGGAGGTATATACCTGTCCTGAACATACCTGACTGATGCAATATCGGGACGATACCTTATTAAATTTTGGAGCGAGTCATTGGGAAGAAATTTGGGAATCAACCACGCCGGCATTGAATTTTTCGGATAAAGAAATCCCCTATCAATTTCATTTAAATCCGGATCATGGAAATTATTTTCAATAAGCTGAGAATAATTTCTCCGTATATATATTCCGTATTTATCTTTCATATCTGTCCGCACACTCCATGCAGCAGCAACCGGCATAGGAATACTAAGGAGAGACGGCATTTTAATTTCAGAATAATATTTTACTCCATCATTAGCCTTTAACCAAAGATTGGATAATTCTTCGGGTGTTCCCGGAGCAATTGTATTTGTCCATTTCTCCAGATCAGCAGGGATATCAACATTATTTTGGGAAGTGAAATAAACGAGAAATAATTCTCTAAGCGATGTCGTACAAGCTTCTAAGACACGGTTGAATGGATAAGGATACCATTGCAGAAGTATATCTCCGAATGCCTGCCAGCAATCCCCCTGTGAGTTAATTACGTAAACTCCTTCGGAACAATAATAATCATGTGTAATTTGAACGTTAAAATAATTCAAGGGTGCCAGAAAATCTGAAACCGATAAAAGCATATGCCCTGAAGAAAAAGCATCGCTGAGGTAACTCTGAGCTGCAGCTTCGTAAGTCAGAGCCCAGCGAAGTTTTTCATTTTTAGTGCCGGCTTCTTCTCCGGCTAATCCGGCAAACCGTGCTGCTATTATATGATATAGAAGAAAATTAAATACAGCATTTTGGTTTGAAGCTTCAATGCTTTGTATGCCGCCTGGTGTTTTTTTAACTCTTTCCCATTCTGCATTAATATATGATTCTGAAAGAAGCTCAAGCTGCTGCATTATTGTTTGGCCTCTCAAATGGCAGTGTGATTGTGAAATATCATCACCTGAAAAAAATGACGAAATATCACCAAATGACATTTCATTCCATAAAATTTTATTTATTGGATCTTCTCCCGGTATAAAAATCAGCGAATCATCAGAATTTATTCCGCAAAAGTTTAATGTAGAATCAAAAGCCAAATCAGCCAGAATTTGATGTTCTTCCTTTTCCCAAGAAAATATCTTTGCAGAAAAAATTATAAATAACAGCAGTACAAACATTTTACGGTACAAATTCATTTAGATATTTCTTTTCCAATTATTTTTTATAAAACCGATGATATTTTTAGCAAGTATGTCTTCAATAATTTCTTCACTGCCGAACTCATCCAGCAGAAGTTGGCGAAGCATTTCAACCTGGCAAAGACAATTCATATCGGTGAGAGGAGGTATGTATGCGCCAAAGTCGCTCCCGATGCAGACGTTTTTTGATGAACCGCTGATTTTAATTATATAACGAATTGTCCGCACCACCTCTCGAAGAGAACCATGCTCTATAGCTTGATTAATATTGGCATAGTTTGATAAAATATAAGGATATATAGGGATGCCAATCATACCGCCGCGTCGTACAATTTCCCGGATATGTTCCTCGTAAAATGAATAGGCGTGGTCGCCGAGAGTTCTTGCAGATATATGAGTTGCTATGAGCGGTTTTGTTGAAACATTAAGTATATCATTAAGAGCAGTTGATGATGCATGAGTAACATCCACAATAATTCCAAGCCTTTCCATCTCAGATATGACTTCTTTGCCGAAAGAACTTAATCCCTGGTGCGGGGGCAGGCTGTTGGCATCCGGGAAGAAAGGAAATGCATTTGGAGCGGTCATAATCCCTTTATTATAAAAATGTCCGATTGTAATTAATACAACACCTCTTCTGGCAAACTCTTTTAATGGTTCAAGGCTTCCGCCAAGCGCGTGTCCGCCTTCAAGCGAATGTAAAACCGCAATACGGTAACCGGGATCATCCTTTGAATAATTTTCGTTAAAATGATTTTTAAAATCCTCGGGTGTTCGTATCAATTTAGCATATCTTGAAGAAGGTCCGTCCAATTCTTTTTCAAGAAGGTCCATCATACGGAATGTATTTACAGGAGCTGAAGGATTTGGATCCGTGGGCATTGTAATCCATTCATCGAATAGATTGAAATGAGCAGTGCAAATTAAATCCACACCGGCTTCATAAGAACTTTGCCAGGCTGTCGATGTTTTATCGAAAACGTCCCGTGCAAAAGAAGCCAGCATAGGAGATTTTACGCCAACAGGGGTGTTGCGGAGCCAATTATTTTGAACGGTATGATTATGAATATCGGCGAGCACGTATTTATGCTTTTTTTCAGGCTTGGTAAAATCGTATGCGGATGAACATCCGTTAAATAAACCAAAAGCCGAACCGGAAAATAATCCGGTGCCGGCTAAAAGTGAGGAACGAATAAATTTACGACGGGATATCATTCAGCTTTAACCGATGAAAAATATATTTAATCTTTTTGAACCATTTCTTGAAGGTTATATAGAATATTTTTAGACTGTTTCCCTCTTAAGGCAATTTCACCCATTACTTGCATTGTATACCGGCTGTCGATCTGAAGCGAATCAATTAATGTTTTCGAAACCAGTAAGCTGACATTATATGTATTGCACATTTCCTGGATTCTTGCAGTTGTATTTAGTACGTCCCCGGTAAATACAATTTCTTTTTTTATCACCCCCACTTCACCGATTGTAACGTTGCCGTAATGCAAACCCGCTTTGAATTCAGGAATGAGACCATATCTTTCCATATAGTGCGGGGACTTGTTTTTTATTTCTTCGGCAATGCTGAAAAAGCAGCGCAGACAATTTTCCTTTTCAATCCCGTTTTTCATTGACCACGAAACAGTAACCTCATCCCCTATATACTGGTAGATTTCCCCTTTGCTGAAAATTATTGAATCATTTATATCATCAAAAAAATCATTTAGAAGATTATGATATTTTATATGACCTAATCTTTCGGCAATAGCCGTGGAAGATTTTAAATCTATAAACATAAAAATCCGGCATTCTTCTTTTGGTTTATTATACCTTCCGAGAATAAAATTATGCAGTACGCCGTAACCGAAGCTGTCGCTGACCTGGAGGAAAATCTGAGTTAAGATTATAACTGTCGTCCAGTGGATTACCATTGCCCAGACTTCCGTGCCGGATAAGTAGTCTATAACCCCCTTCAGAACATCGGGATGAAAAATACTTTTGCCCAATCCAAAACTTTGATCTAAAAATAATCCAATGATTATAAGTAAGATCATAGTAAAAGAATAAACCAGGCTTTTAATAACTACGGTATAGCTGAAAGATTTTTTCCGAAACCGGTTTTGGAAATAGAAGATTTCAAAAGTTCCTATTGACAAACCGGCTATAATTGCGGCAATAACGGTTACTGTAATGGAGCGTCCAAAATCGTATGAAATAATGTTTACTTCGGTTGTAAGGTTTTGAATATTCTTTATTCGGGTAGCCGGGTAAATAATCAGATATTCTATCATGGTAAAAAAGATACCCGATGCAATCCAGGCGAGCGTTAAGCTCAATACTCTTCTTAGTTTAATATAAAGCTTAATCGATTTTGAAATCATTTCAAAAATTCCAGGAAAATTTGCTGCTTTATTGACATTTTATTTTTACAACGATTCATTAAACTATAAGAGTACTATCGGAGAAAACATCTGAATAGGAATTATCTTATCGGGTTTCAGAAAATGAAATATTTATCCGCTTATTTGTACATTGTCCGGAAAGATAAAAGTTTATGAACTTTTTTGAACTGATACTTGTACTTAAGGAAGCAATTCTCACACAGAACAGCGCACTGACATTATATTACAAGCCCCGCCAAATTATAATGTCTTTACGCCTTGGGGAAAGTCAGGATTTTTCAGGGTTGGTGATTATTTCAAATACCTCTTTTCCAAGGTTGAATTAAATTAAACATAGAACAATTATTTTTAATTAGCAATTATTATGTATTAGAGTAAATTTACTGTGTGTGTGGAGTCATAGACATGAAGATGGAAAATGGAAGATGGAAAATGGAAGATGTTAAGCGAAGCGAAATCCCGTTTGCGGGAGAAGATGAAAAGAGCAAGTAATCTTTTAGATCTAAAATTATGTACAAAATGGAAAAGTTAATCGTTAATTGTTATTCGTTAATCGAGCATCTACGATTAACTATTAACAAATAAAGAATAACTAAAGTACTGTTTTTTGGTTCAGGCTCCGCCAGGTTGGGCAGTAGGGACTAAGGAGAGATCAGAGTAATACACACCTTTATTTTTTCAATTCGAAATCCGACCCGCCTACCGGCGAGGCAGGAATCCGAAATCCGAAATCAAATCATTCAATCAATCATTCATACCGCTGCGATTTTATCTCTTATTCTCTTATACATTCACAATATGTGTTCTAAACCATAACGCTAATCTCTTTTTGTATTATGAATTTGAAATACAGTATTATTTTTCTAAGTTCAACTCAGACTCTTCTCTATATCCTCACGTGATTTTTTCTCGGGCTGTCTTAAACCAACATAGGGCTTTTGCTTTACAATATGGTATAACCTTGGGCTTGAAATAATCCCCGTCCTGAGATTATCAAATTTTTCCCCCA